>NZ_JBEXLM010000009.1:0-241177 GCF_040609975.1 Micromonospora sp. NPDC004551
CCCACGATGCCCAACGTCCGGCCGCGCTCGACGGCGAACGAGACCCCGTCGACGGCCTTCACCACGCCGTCCTCGGTGTCGAACCGCACCCGCAGATCCCGGACCTGGAGATAGGGGCCCTCCCCCGAGCGCGGCGCCGGTAGCTCCACCATGTCGATACCTCCCGTCAGTTCAGCCGGACCCGCGGGTCGATGACCGCGTAGAGCACGTCGACCACGATGTTGGCGACCACGATGAACACCGCCGCCAGCAGCACGGTCGCCATGACCACCGGCAGGTTGAGGAACTGCACCGCCTCCACCGTCGCCTTGCCCAGCCCCTGGAGGCCGAAGATGGTCTCGGTGATGAACGTGCCGCCCAGGCTGGTGCCGATGTCCAGGCCGGCGATGGTGACGATCGGCGTGACCGCGGCGCGCAGCGCGTGCCGGGTGTGCACCTGCCGGGTGGAGAGCCCTTTCGCCCGGGCGGTCCGGACGAAGTCCTCTGACAGGGTCTCCAGCATCTGCGCCCGGGCCAGCCGGGCGTAGAGCGCCGAGTTGAGGAAGCCCAGCGTCATCCAGGGCAGCAGCAGCCCCACCGCCCAGCGGAGCGGGTTCTCGGTCAACGGGGTGTAGCTGGGGAACGGCAGCAGGCCGGTGGCGTAGACCAGCAGGTAGAGCAGGATCAGCCCGAAGAAGTAGACCTGCATGGACGCGCCCGCCAGGGTGATCCCGATGGCGGCCCGATCGAGGGCCGTGCCCCGGCGCAGCGCCGACAGCATGCCCAGCGAGACACCGAGCGCCAGCCAGAGCACCGCGCCGCCGAGGACGATGCTGAAGGTCACCGGGGCGCGCTGGGCGATGATCCGGGTGACCGGCTGGTTGTTGCGGAACGAGTAGCCCAGGCAGGGCGCCGGGCAGTCCTGCCGGAAGTCCCCTTCGCCGTAGCTGCGGCCGACGAAGACGCCCTTGACGAATTGCGCGTACTGGCGCGGCAGCGGCTGGTCGATGCCGAGCCGCCGCTCGACCTGCGCGATGTCCTCGGCGGTGCAGTTCTTGCCGCACATCACCTTGGCCGGGCTGCTCGGCACCGCGAAGAACAGGCCGAAGGTGACCAGACTGATCACGGCGAGGGTCACCGCGGCGACGAGCAGCCGCCGGACGACGAATCGGAGCACGGGAGCACCTCCCCCGGTGGACGGTGGGGGCGGTCCGGCGTGGACCGCCCCCACGGGACGGTCACTGCTTCACGTAGATGCCGTTCAGCGAGATGATGCCGAAGGCGTCGCTGAGGAACGCGTTGCCGACCTTCGAGCCGTGCAGTTCGTAGGTGGCGTCGTAGTAGCAGGGCACGACCGGGGCGTACTCCCGCATGATCTTCTCGTCGAGGGCCATCCAGGCGGCGTCCTGCTGGGCGGCGGGAAGGTTGCGCACCCGGTCGATCTCCGCACTGACCGACGGCTCGTTGAGGTACGAGACGTTGTTGTTGCCCTCCGCCACGATCTCCCGGCCGTCGTAGACCGGCGGGATGATGGTGGAGCCGGTCGGCCAGTCCGAGCCCCAGCCGCTGAGGTAGAGGTCGTACGGGTTGTTCTTGCGGCCGATCTCGTCGTAGTAGCTGCTGTTCTCGATGGGCTTCATGACGATGTCGAAGCCCATGTCGGTGAGGTTCTTCCGGATCGCCTCGGCCTGCTGGGTCCGCAGCTCGGTGTTGGAGTGGGCGAGCACCAGCTTCGGCTTCTTACCGGCCAGCAGCTCGGTGACCTTCGCCTTGTCGCCGGTGACCGGGGCGTTGAACACGTCGTACTTCTGCCAGCCGGCGGTGGTCGGCGACATCAGCGTGGTGGCCGGGTTGCCCGCGGCCTGCCCGCCGAGAGCCTTGAGCGCAGCGTCCTTGTCCACGGCGTAGTTCAACGCCCGGCGGACGGTCAGGTCGGTGACCCGCTGGGTGTTGATGCTCAGCACCCAGGTGTACTGCGTCGGGCCCTTGACCACCCGTTCGACCACACCCGCGGCGGTGGTCCTGGGCAGCACCGCCGGCGGCACGTCGGTCCAGCTCAGCGCGGCCTGGTCGGCCGAGGCGTCGGCGACCAGCCGCTCGGCGATCTGCGCCTGCTCCAGGCCGAAGGTGACCCGGATCGCGTCCGGGTACGCGTTGCGGATCGGGTCCGTCTTCGGGTCCCAGTTCGGGTTGCGCTCCAGTTCCAGCGCCACGTCCCGCTCGTACGACTTCACCTTGTACGGGCCGGACGAGAACGGCCGCAGGTCGTAGTTGGCGCGGGTGTCCTTGCCGGCGGGCACCGGAGCGGTGGTGGGCAGCGCGGCCGCGTAGGGCAGGTCGCAGTGCGGCTGCCGGAAGGTGAACCGGATGGTCTTGTCGTCGGGCGTCTCGACGCCGTCGGGTGTCGCCTTGCCACCGTCGTACGGCCCCTGGTAGCCGGCGTTGTACGCGCCGTCCGGGTAGAGCCACTGCTGGATGTAGTGCGGCCCCTCGTTGAGGTTCGGGGCGAACGAGCGGGCCACGCCGTACGCGACGTCCTTGCTGGTCACCGCCGAGCCGTCTTCGTACTTCACCCCGTCGCGCAGGGTGAACTCCCAGACCTTGCAGTCGTTGTTGACGTCCTTGCCGGGGTTGGTGGCCAGGTCGCCGACGAGCAGCAGCTTGCCGCTGCCGTCCTCCTTGTAGCCGTTGAGCGCCCGGTAGAGCAGCCCGCCGGTGACCTGCTGCACGTTGACGTAGTTGCGGGCCGGGTCGAGGTGCTCGAAGTCGGAGTTCTGCATCACGGTGAGCGTGCCGCCGGCCTTGGCGCCGTCGACCGCCTTCGCCGGTCCCTGGTTGTCGGCCGCCTCGTACGAGATCGAGCCGGTCTGGGTCTTCGCCTTGTCGTCGCCGCCGCCTCCGCTGTCCGTGGTGGGGCTGCAGCCGGCGGCGGCCAGCGCCGCCGCGGCGAGGACACCGGTGAGTGTCCGGGTTCGTGCGCGCACGGGTGTGCTCCCTTCCCGCCCGGCGGCCCCCGCCGGCCGGGCGTGTCGATGGCCGTGGGGTTACCGGGTGGACCGGGGATCCAGCGAGTCGCGCAGCGCGTCACCGAGGAGGTTGAACGCCAGGACCAGCAGGAAGATCGTCAACCCGGGGAACAGGGTGTACCAGGGGTCGCTCGCGACGTAGCCGATGCTGTTGTAGATCATGCGGCCGAGATCGGGCGTGGGTTCGGTGACGCCGATGTTGACGAAGGCCAGCGCCGCCTCGATGGCGATGAACTGCGGCACGTTGAGCGAGACGGTGACCAGGATCGGCGCCCAGATGTTCGGCAGCAGCTGCCGGAACAGCAGGTGCCCGGTGCCGGCGCCGGCGGCGCGGGCGGCCTCGACGAACTCGCGCTCGCGCAGCGAGATCACCTGGCCGCGCACCAGCCGCGCGGTGTAGGTCCAGCTGAACAGGCCGAAGGTGGCGATGATCAGGGCGACCCGGAAGGCCGGCGGCGGCGCCTCCCGTTCGGTGTAGAAGCGGTCCTGGAGGATCGGGATCACGGCGAGGGCGAAAATGAGGAACGGAAACGCCAGGGTGAGGTCGATCAACCAGTTGACCGCGCTGTCCAGCCAGCCCCGCGCCCAGCCCGCCAGCACGCCGACCGCGACGCCGATGAACGACGCCAGCAGGGCCGAGACGAAGGCGATGAACAATGACGTGCGCAGGCCGTACACCAACTGGAGCAGGATGTCCCGGCCGCTGCCGGGTTCGAGCCCGAGCCAGTGGTCGGCACTGATACCGCCGGCATAGCCGATCGGCATTCCGAAATCGTTGAGCCGGCCGACGAACTTGTCGGTGGGGTCGATTCCGGTGAGCCGGCCGAGCAGCGGCGCGCCGAGCGCGACGAGGGCGGCGACGGCCAGCGTCAGGGCGCTGACCCGGGCCGTCCGGTCCCGCTTGAGCCGCAGCCAGGCGAGCTGGTTGGGCGACCGGCCGAGGATCTCCCGGCGGTCGGCGGCGGGCCGGTCGGCGGCGTCGACGGCCGGGTCCGGTGCCGCCGGGTCACCCGGCGCGGTCAACGACGGTGGGTGGGACAGGTCGCTCATGGAGTCCTCCCGACGGGGGGTGAAAACGTCCTGCCACCCGACGGTAAACCGCTGCGGATCAGTGAAGGGAATCGTTACGGTAACGGCCTGATCGGTTGTCATGAATCGACAACGAAACGGTTTACGGAAAGCGTCGCCGCAATAACGGCCGACTTCGGTTGTCATCCGTTCGGCCATTCACGCGGCATTTCCACGATGCGGTTTCCGCGGGCATCGAATACGGTTGTCAGCCGTTCGGGCATTCTCGGCGACCGATTGAGGCTTCGGCACCGACGTGCTGTTCGACTTCTGACCGGCGGGCCGCGGCGCGCGTCGCGGGCGGGCGCCGCGGCCGGCTCAGCGGTTCAGCGAGATCGAGGACCGGCCGATGTACGCGAGCTGCGCCCCGAAGGCCACCAGCGCGACCGGCACACCGACCAGCACGGCCGGGCCGGTCGACAGGCCGGCCAGTCCCGCCAGCAGCGCGGCGCCGAGCCCGAGCAGCAGCGCGTTGACCGCGCCGACCAGCGCGGCGGCGGTCAGCAGCAGCTGCCACCGGCCGGGCCGGGCGCCCACCGCCGTCCAGGCCGACCGCACCTCGCCCGCGGGCGTCGCCGCGTCGGCGAAGAATTCCTCGTCGCCGGCGAACCGCCCGTGGTACCAGGCCCGGATCCGCTGCATGCGTTGCAGGTCCAGGGAGTTCTCCACCATGTTCTGCACCAGCCGGCCGAAGGTGAGCAGCCCGGTGACCACCAGGGTGGGCAGCACCGCGCCCAGGTACGGCCTGAGCAGCGGGCCGTTGCCCGAGACGAAGCCCAGACCGATCAGCGCGGCGGAGAGCAGTGACAGGAAGACCGTCGTCCGGCCCACCGACTCGGCGACGGTGGCGCTGCGGCCGGTCTGGAGCACGAAGTGCTCCGTGGTGAGGGCGGTGAGCAGTGCCTGCTCCCGCGCGTCGTCATCCATCCCACCCTCCGGTACCGGTCACCGCCACCATACGGAGAGTCACCGCGCCGCCGGGCGGGAACCCGGGCGTCCCCGTCACACTCCGCGCCCCCGGCGGCCGGTCCGGGCGGGCCCGGCGGACAATGGTGGCGGGCGCGAGGGTCGCGGCCGGTGGCGACGGGCGGGAGGCCAGGGCGTGTCCGAGGCGGTGGACCAGCAGGTGACGGGCGGCGCCCGGGAGCTGCGCGCCGACTGCGCGCGCTGCTTCGGTATCTGCTGCGTCGCCCCGGCGTTCGCCGCCTCCGCCGACTTCGCGATCGACAAGCCCGCCGGGCAGCCGTGCCCGAACCTGGGCGCCGACTCCCGCTGCGGCATCCACCGGGACCTGCGGCAGCGCGGCTTCCCCGGCTGCACCGTCTTCGACTGCTTCGGAGCCGGACAGCACGTCGCCCAGGGCACCTTCGGCGGGCGGGACTGGCGGGACGATCCGGCGACCGCGCGGCGGATGTTCGACACGTTCGCGGTGATGCGGCCCCTGCACGAGCTGCTCTGGTATCTGACCGAGGCCCTGGCGCTGACCCCGGCCGGCCCGCTGCGGGACGACCTGGCCGCCGCCCTCACCGAGACCGGACGGCTCACCGACGGCGCCCCGGAGGACCTGCTCGCCGTCGACGTCGACACGCAGCGGGACCGGGTCAACCGGCTGCTGTCCCGGGCCGGCGAGCAGGCCCGGGCCGGCCGGGCCGGCCCGGATCGGCGCGGTGCCGTGCTGATCGGCGTGGACCTGCGCCGCGCCGGGCTTGCCGGCGCGAACCTGCGGGGGGCCTGCCTCATCGGCGCGGACCTGCGGGGGGTGGACCTCGGCGCCGCCGACCTGACCGGCGCCGACCTGCGCGGCGCGGACCTGCGCGGCGCCGACCTCGGCGACTGCCTGTTCGTGCACCAGTCGCAGCTCGACGCCGCCCGCGGCGACCACCGCACCGTCCTGCCGCCCGGCCTGCACCGCCCGACGCACTGGTCGCTGACGGTCACCCCGGCCGGTTCGCCCGGCGGCCCGCGGCCGTCCGGTGGGCGGTCGGGAGGTGGGCGCCCGACGGGCGGCCGCGCCGCGGGCCGACGCCGCCGCTGACTGCGGCACGCGCCGCCGGCCGATGCAGCGACGTGTCGCGCCGTCCGACCGCGCGATGCCGGGGCTGCGCCGGGATCCGCCGCGGAGCGGGCCGGGTTTCGCCGGGACCGCGCCGGGTAGGCGGCGTGACCGCGCGACGGACGGAGGCGGACCGGTGAAGTACGAGACACGGCAGGGCCAGCAGCCCGTCGACCCGGCGCACGCCGAGGACGAGGCCGGCCAGGCCCGGCTGGTCCAGGTGGAGGCGGACACGGACGTGCCGGCACCCGAGCCGGGTGCGCCGAAACCGGACGAAGTGACCGAGGACGACGGTTCCGGCGTGGCCGGTGGCGCGTCGGGCAGCAGCTCCGGCGGATCCTCGATGCCGACCCACCCGGACGCGGCCCGCTGAGCGTTTGCCCCCGCCCGGGGCGGGCAGGAGTGCGACATGACGAGTGAAGAGTCCTTCGGCCGCGCCACCACCGACGAGCCCGACGGCGCGACCGCGTACGAGGCGTCGCTGCGCCCGCCGGGCGAGTCCCTGCACACGACCGACGACAGCGGTGACGACTTCGCCGACCTGCCGGCCGAGGATCGCCGCTCCGCCCGGGAGATCAGCCGGGCCGGCTACGACGTGGCCGAGGTATCCGGCACCACCGACCCGGCGAACGAGCCGGAGGAGATCGAGGAGGGCCGCCCGGAGCGGTGAGCGGACCCGCGGTCACGGTGCCGGGGAGCGCTGCGGCACCGGCCGGGATGCGACGCTGATCGCCCCGGCCGGGCAGAGCTCCACGGCGAGGCGCACCCGCTCGACCGCCTCGGGGGGCGGTTCGGCCCGGCGCAGCAGCACCAGGCCGTCGGCGTCGTCCTGGTCGAACACCTCCGGCGCGGTCACCACGCAGTTGCCGGCCCCGCAGCAGCGGTCCCGGTCCACCCGGACCCGCACGCCCCCGCTCACCAGACCACCGGCAGCGCGTCGAGGCCGTAGACGACCGAGCTGTCCCGGGTCGGCGGCCGCCCGGCGGTGGCGGGGCGCAGCCGGGGGAACCGCCGGGCCAGTTCCACCAGCGCGATCCGCAGCTCCGCGCGGGCGAGGGGCTGGCCGATGCACTGGTGCACCCCGAAGCCGAAGGCGACGTGCTGCTGCGCCGCCCGGTAGGGGTCGAACTCGTCCGGCCGGTCGAAGGCCGTCCGGTCCCGGTTGGCCAGGGACAGCACCGCGATGGCTCCCTCCCCGGCCCGGATCAGCCGCCCACCGATCTCGACGTCCTCGGTGGCGAGGCGGGGCAGGCCGGCGCGCACGATGGTGAGGTAGCGCAGCAGCTCGTCGACCAGGCCGTCGGCGTGCCCGGGGTCGTCACGCAGGGCGGCGTACCGGGCGGGGTGGCGCAGCAGCAGCAGGGTGCTCAGGCCGATCATGTTGGCGGTCGTCTCGTGGCCGGCGATGAGCAGCAGCACGGCCATGCCGACCAGTTCGTCGACGGCCAGTTCCCCGGTGTCGACCCGGTCCCGGGCCAGCCGGCTGAGCAGGTCGTCGGTGGGCTCCCCGGCGGTCACCTTCGCCTCGACCAGCCGGTGCAGGTAGTCGCGCAGCTCCCGCACGTGTCGCTGGACGCGTTCCGGCGGGGCGTCCCGGTCGATGAGCGTGCGGCTGCGTTGCTGGAAGAAGTCGTGGTCGGCGTAGGGAACGCCGAGGAGGTGACAGATCACCATCGACGGGACGGGCAGGGCGACGTGCGCGACCAGGTCGGCGGGCGGGCCGGCGGCCCGTAGGTCGTCCAGCGCCCGGTCGACGGTCTGCCGGATCAGCGGCTCGATCCGCCGCACGTTCCGGATCATGAATTCGGCCGTGAGCATCCGGCGCAGCCGGGCGTGCTCGGCGCCGTCCATCTGGAGGAAGCCGCCCCGGCGGTCGCCGAACGCGCCGGGCGGGATGCGGCGCAGCAGCGGGAAGCCCGGGCGGCTGAGGTCGGCGCTGAAGCCGGGGTGGCGCAGCATCTGCTTGACGTCGGTGTGCCGGGTCACCAGCCAGGCCGTCGCGTCGGTGGGGAGCCGGACCCGGGTGACCGGACCGGTGAACCGCCGCCGCTCCCCCGCGTCGAGCGGGATGAGCGGGTCACGGTCGAGGTTGGTCGGTGGCCAGAGCGGCAGGTCGGTGAGGGCGGCAACGGTCACGCGGACACCTCCGGATGGGCGACTGTCCGTGACGGCATCGATCCGCTACGTTACCCATCGATCGGAGTCGACACAACCCGCAGCCGGGCTCAGCGCGCGGCCACCGCCGCCCGCGCCTCCGCCATGCCGCGGTTGGCCAGCGCGTCGGCGCGCTCGTTCTCCGGATGCCCGTTGTGGCCCTTCACCCAGAGCCAGGTCACGTCGTGCCGGGCGCAGGCCGCCTCCAGCCGCTGCCACAGGTCGGCGTTCTTCACCGGCTGCTTCGCCGCGGTCAGCCAGCCGTTGCGCTTCCACGAGGCCAGCCAGCCGGTGATGCCGTTGCGCACGTACGTGCTGTCGGTGTGCAGCCGCACGGTGACCGGGCGTGTGAGGCTCTCCAGCGCCTGGATCGCGGCGGTCAGCTCCATCCGGTTGTTGGTGGTCGGGGTGGCCTCGCCACCGCACAGCTCCCGCTCGTGCGCGCCCCAGCGCAGCAGCACGCCCCAGCCGCCGGGGCCCGGGTTGCCGCTGCACGCGCCGTCGGTCCAGATCTCCACGACCCCGCCGGTCGCCGCCTCCACCATGCCGGCAACCTACCCGGTACGCCCCGGCGCGGGCCCACCCGACCCACCGCCCCCGCCCGGCGAAATACGCACGACACCCACCGGAAGGTCTGGCAGGGTGCCGGATCATGGACGGACACTGGGACGGCCTGCGGGCCGAGGTACGGGCCACGATCGACGACCTCGTGGCCTCCGGGCGGGAGGCCGGAGTGCAGGTGGCCGCCTACCTGGCCGGCGCGCCGATCGTCGAGGAGCAGGCCGGGCTCGCCGACACCACCACCGGCCGGCCGCTGACCGCCGGCACCCCGGTGCACGCCGTCTCCACCGGCAAGGGGCTCACCGCCACCGTCGTGCACGTGCTCGCCGAACAGAGGCGGCTCGACTACGACCTGCGCGTGGCCGAGGTGTGGCCGGAGTTCGCCCGGCACGGCAAGGACGGCATCACGCTGCGGCACGCCCTCACCCACACCGCCGGGCTGCCGGCCCTGCCCGCCGACATCACCCCGGCGGACTTCGCCGACTGGGACCGGATGTGCGGGCTGCTCGCCGACGCGCGGCCGCTCTGGGCGCCCGGCGAGCGGCTCGCGTACCACGCCTGGACCTGGGGCTGGCTGGTCGGCGAGGTGGTCCGGCGGGTCACCGGCAAGCCGGTCTCGCAGGTGCTGGCCGAGGAGGTGGCCGGGCCGCTCGGCGTGACCGGCGAGCTGTTCCTCGGCGTGCCGGAGGCCGACCTGCCCCGGCTGGCCCGTTTGGAGGACGCCGGCCTGGCCGCCCTCATGACCTACGCGAGCGCGAACCTGCCGAACTTCGACGCGGTGGCCCCGCCGCACGTCCGCCCCGACGTCACCACCGGCAGTCACCCCGACGTGCTGCGCGCCGACGTGCCGGCGGTCGGCACGATGTCCGCCCGCGCGGCCGCCCGGATGTACGCGGCGCTGCTCGGCCCGGTCGACGGCGTCCGCCTCGTCTCCCCGCAACGGCTCCGCGAGGTGTCGGCGCCGGCGGTGCGCGCCGAGGAGTGGGTGTTCGGGCAGGAGGCGACCTTCGGCCTCGGCTACGCGGTCGACGCCGACGGGTCGTTCGGCACCGCCGGCAGCGGCGGCAGCCTGGCGTTCGCGTACCCGGAACTGGGGTTGACCGTGGCGGCGGTGCGCAACCGGCTCGGCGCCGGCGACGGCGACCCGATGGAGGGCCTGCGGGTGCTGGTCCGCGACCGGGTGGCCGCGGAACTCGGCCGCTGACGCTGTCGAAACCGGCGGTCGCCGTTCGTGTGAGGGGTGGAGGGCCGGCAGCGGGCCGGCCCCGCCCCGAGGGAGCGGCATGCGGAAGATCATCGTCACCGAGAACGTCAGCCTCGACGGGGTCATGCAGGCCCCCGGCCGTGCCGACGAGGACACCCGGGACGGCTTCACCCGGGGCGGCTGGGCGGTCCCCTACAACGACCCCGTCCTGGGGCGCAAGATGGGCGAGGACATGGCCTCGACCGGCGCCCTGCTGCTCGGCCGCCGCACCTGGACCGACTTCGCCGGCTACTGGCCCCGGCAGACCGGGAACCCGTTCACCCCGGTGCTCGACGCGCTGCCCAAGTACGTCGCGTCGACCACCCTGGACGAGCCGCTGCCCTGGGTGAACCCGCACCTGCTGAAGGGCGACGTGATCGAGGCGGTGCGGGAGCTGAAGGCACAGCCCGGGCCGGACATCGCGGTGCTGGGCAGCGGTGAGCTGGTCCGGTCGCTGCGCCGGCACGGGCTGGTCGACGCGTACGTGCTGCTGGTCCACCCGCTGGTGCTCGGCGGCGGGCGGCGCCTGTTCGACCCGGGCGACGAGCCGGGCATGCTGCGGCTGACCGACAGCGTCACCACCACCACCGGCGTGGTGATCGCCCGCTACGAGCCGGCCTGACCGGCGGCGCGCGGCCCGGCCTCCGGCACGGGGGTGGAGGCCGGCCCGCGGCGCAACCGGGCGCGCAGCCGGCCCGCGGCGTCGCCGAGCACCGCGCCGGTCATCGGCAGCAGCGGGCTGGACCGCATCACCGCCAGGTCCTCGGCCGGCGAGGTGGACCCGTCGAGGAAACGCAGCACCCGCTCCGGCGGGTTGCGGTCGAAGAGCCGCTCGAAGAACGCCACCCCGCCGACGTGTCCCCGGTCCAGGGCGCGCAGCGCCACCGCGTCCATCCACCGGTGCCGCGCGGGGTACGCGGGCGCCGGCACCGGCGGCCGGCCCGCCGAGAGCGCCCGGGCCACCTGTTCGGCCTGCCGGAGCATCGCCGAGAACGTGAACCCGGTCGACGGGCGGGTGGCGCCCCCCGCGGTGCCGAGCCGGACCACCCGGGGCGACGGGCGGGCGACGAACGGGCCGTCGGTCATCGGGATCACCCCGTTCTCCACCTCCCGCACCCGCAGCGCGGTCAGATCCAGGCCGAGCAGGCCGGCGTAGCCGCGCAGCGCCGCGTCGTAGCCCGCGTCGGTCAGCATGGCGGGGCCGAACTCGGTGTACTCGACCAGGGCGAACCGGTCGTCGACCGGCAGCACGTAACCGAAGGAGACGCCCCGGGCGGGCTGCGGGGTGCGGAAGTCCATGAGCACCGCCCGGCCCGGGTCGAAGGTGGGCCGGTCGGCCGCCAGCCACCAGCCACGGAAGTGCTGCAACCAGCTGGTCCGCCCGGGCCGGGCCGGTGGGCGGGGCCGCGAGTCGAGCACCCAGCCGGCCCGCACCAGCGGCCGCCCGTCCGGGTCGTGGACGGTCACCCGGTCACCGTCATCGGCCAGCGCCCCGGCCGGCGCGCCGATCCGCACGGCGCCCAGCCGCCGCTCGGCGGCGGCAGCCCGGTCGTAGACCGGGGCGGAGCGGAGCACGGCGTACCGCAGCGGGGTGAGCGGCAGGACGCGGCGGCCCGCGGGCGTGACCACGTCGACCCGCGACCAGCTCGCACTCAGCAGCGGGTCGAGATCGCCGCCCGGGGTGCCCCAGAACGCCCAGGTGCGGTCCTGCCCGCGCTTACGCACCGGGTCGACCACGGCGACCCGCAGGCCGGTCAGGTCGTGCCGGTCCAGGGCGGCCAGCACCAGGGAGGCGGCGCCGCCACCGCCGACCAGCGCGAGGTCGACCTCGACCGGGGTTGGATGCACCCGCCCACGCTGCCACACCCCCGGCGCGGCCACCGCCCGGGACCCGCCGTCCCGCGCCCGGCGCGGCGCGTAGATTCGCAGGGGATCATCGAGAACGGGGGGACGGCATGGCGCAGGCGCCGCTGCGGGTGGGGTTGCTGGGGTACGGGATCGCCGGGCGGGTGTTCCACGCCCCGCTGGTCGCCGCCACGCCCGGCCTTCGGCTGGACGCGGTCGTCACCCGGGACCCGGAGCGCCGCGCGCAGCTGCAGGCCGAGCACCCGGACGCCCGGGTCCTCGACGAGGCCGACCAGCTCTGGCAGGGCGCCGACGACCTCGACCTGGTCGTGGTGGCCACCCCGAACCGGCAGCACGTGCCGATGGCCCGGGCCGCCGTGGCGGCCGGCCTGCCGGTGGTGGTGGACAAGCCGCTCGCGCCGACCGCCGCCGAGGGCCGGGCGCTGGTCGCGGAGGCGGCCGCCGCCGGGGTGCCGCTGACCGTGTTCCAGAACCGCCGCTGGGACGGGGACTTCCTGACCGTGCGCCGCCTCGTCGAGGCGGGCGAGCTGGGCCGGGTGGCCCGCTTCGAGTCCCGGTTCGAGCGGTGGCGGCCGGCGATCAAGCCGGGCTGGCGGGAGAGCGCCGCGCCCGGCGAGGCCGGCGGCGCCCTGTTCGACCTCGGCGCCCACCTGGTCGACCAGGCGGTGCGGCTGCTCGGCCCGGTGCAGCACGTCTACGCCGAGGTGGACCGGCGCCGGCCGGGCGCCGAGGTGGACGACGACGCGTTCGTCGCGCTCACCCACGCCGGCGGGGTCCGCTCCCACCTGTGGATGAGCGCCGTCACCGCCCAGCTCGGCCCGCGCTTCCGGGTGCTCGGCGACCGCGCCGCCTACACCAGCTACGGCCTGGACCCGCAGGAGGCGGCGCTGCGCGAAGGCGGCCGGCCCGGCACCCCCGGCTGGGGCGAGGTCGACCCCGAACGGTACGGCCGGCTCGGCGCCGACGGTGACCTGCGGGCGGTGCCCACCGAGGCGGGCCGCTACCAGGACTTCTACGCGCAGCTGGCGGCGGCGCTGCGGGACGGCGCGCCACTGCCGGTGGACCCGGCGGACTCGGTCCGGGTGGTCGAGCTGATCGAACTGGCGCACGAGGCGGCGGCGCGGGGCGTCACCCTGCCGGTGCCCCCGCCGTCCTGACGCCGGGCCGCCTCAGGCGACGGACGCCGGGCTGTCCCGGCCGTCCGGGGCCGGATCGGCGTAGGCGGCGGCCACCGTGGCCCGGTCGAAGACCCGCCAGGTCGCGGCGATCACCGCCACGGCCACCGCGAGTCCCACCCAGTACGGCGCCGTGATCCCGAACCGGTCGGCGACCACCCCGCCGAGCAGTGCCCCGACGCAGTTGCCGCCCGCGGCGATGAACAGGGTGGTGCTGCCCACCCGGCCCATCAGCGCCGGTGGGGTGAGCCGCTGGCGCAGCGAGTTGGCGACGATGTTCCACAACGCGCTGTGCACCCCGAACGCGAACAGTGCCACCCCGACCACCACGGCGCTGCGCGACGCGGCCAGCGCCAGGTGCAGTCCCGCCTCGATCAGCAGGCCGATCCGCACGGTCCAGGTCGCGGTGATGGCGGCGATCAGCCGGTCGCCGACCGCCGACCCGAGCAACCCGCCCACGGCCATGCAGGTGAACAGCGCGCCGTAGCCGACCGAGCCGAGGCCGAGGCGGTCGGTGGCGAGCAGCACCAGCACCGCGAGAGCGGCGGTCAGGGTGACGTTGAGCAGACCGATGAGCACGGCCATGGTGCGCAGCAGCCGCTGCGACAGCAGCCAGCGGAACCCCTCGGCGACCTCCACGCGCACCGAGCGGCGCCCGCCCGCGCCCGGCGAGCCCCGGTACGACCCGGCGAGCAGCCCGACGAGGACGGCGCTGAGCGCGTACGTGCCGGCGTTCACGGCGAACGGGATGGCCGCAGCCACCACGAAGAGGAAGCCGCCGAGCGGCCCGGCGACCATGTTCTGCATGATCTGCGTGCCGCCGCTCAGCCAGCCGTTGGCCCGCTCCAGACGGGACCGGGGCACCACCGCCGGCACGACCGCCTGGGCGGCGGTGCGGAACACCACCTCGCCGGTGTTGACCACGAACAGCACCGCGTAGAGCAGCGGCACCCCGGCCCGGCCGGTGACCAGCGCGGCGGCCAGGACGGCCAGCGCGGCGACCCGTACCCAGTCGATGACCACCATGAGCCGGCGCCGGTCCACCCGGTCCACCAGCACCCCGCCGGGCAGCGCGAACAGCAGCCAGGGCAGCCACGCCACGGCGGCGCCGGCCGAGACGGTCAACGGGTCGTCGGTCTGCGAGGCCACGTAGAGCGGCGCGGCCACCGTGGCCATCCCGCTGCCCAGCGCCGACATGGTGCTGGCCGTCCAGAGCCGGGCGAACCGCCCGTCGAGCCGATCCCCCGCGGTCCCCGTCACGGCGAGCGAACCTACCAGCCGCCGGCGGTCTGACGGGCATGGGAAGATCACCCATGCCCGTCACGAACCCCTGGCTCGCCGGTCCCGCACCCACCGCCCGCCTCGACCGGACCCGGCTTGAGGAGCGCATCCTCCACCTGCTCTCCACGCAGAACATGTGCGTGCTGGCCACCGCCGGCCCGGACGGCCCGCTCGCCACCCCGGTGCGCTACTTCCACCTGGACTTCACCCTGATGTTCACGGCGGTCGCCGACTCGCCGAAGATGCGCAACCTGGCCGCCGACCCCCGCGTCTCGGTCGGGATCTTCGCGCCCCTGGTCGGCCAGGCCAGCAGCCGCGGCGCCCAGGTCTTCGGCCGGGCCCGGGTGCTGCACCCCGACGATCCGGAGTTCGCGCGCCACTGGCCGGCGTACCGGTGGCAGTCCGACCACGTGGAGCGGTCCCGGTCGCTGGACGAGCCGCCGACCGGGCCGCTGGTCGTGGTGCCGGCGGAGCGGATCGTCTACACCGAGCACTGGCTGCGCCGCGAGGGGTACGCGCCGCGCCAGTTCTGGCGGGCCGCCGGCCCCCGCTGAGCCGCTGGAGCCGGCGCGGCACGCCCGTGGCGGATCTCCCGTTTCCCCTACGCCTCGCAGCCGGACGGATCACAGTGGTGGCGTGGTGGAGGTGACGGCATGACGGGACTGCGTACCGACCTGTACGAGCTGCGGATGGCGGCCAGCTACCTGCGGCGGGACATGACGGAGCACGCCACGTTCAGCCTCTTCGTCCGCCGGCTGCCGCCCGGGCGCGGCTTCCTGGTCGCCGCCGGGCTCGCCGAGGCACTGGCGTTCCTGGAGAGCTTCGCCTTCGGCGACGCCGAGCTGGCCTACCTGCGCGACGTCGTGGGGTTCGACCAGCCCGCCCTGACGGCGCTGGCCGGGATCCGGTTCACCGGGGACGTGTGGGCCGTACCGGAGGGACGCGTGGTCTTCGCCGACGAGCCGCTGCTGGAGGTCACCGCGCCGATCGCCGAGGCGCAGCTGGTGGAGACGGGTGTGCTCAACCTGATCACGTTCCACACCACGGTGGCCACCAAGGCGGCCCGCTGCCGGCTCGCCGCCGCCGGCGCGCAGCTGGTCGACTTCGCGTTCCGCCGTACCCACGGCATCGAGGCCGGCGCCGGGGTGGCACGGGCGTCGGCCATCGCCGGCTTCGCCGCGACCAGCGACGTCGAGGCCGCCATGCGGTACGGGCTCGCCCCGTCCGGGACGATGGCCCACTCGTACGTGGAGGCGTTTCCCGACGAGCGGGCGGCGTTCCGCGCGTTCGCCGCCGACTTCCCCACGAACCCGATCTTCCTGGTCGACACCTACGACACGCTCGCGGGCGTCCGCGCCGCCGTGGATGTCGCCACCGAACTCGGGTTGACGGGCCCGCTCGGCGTCCGGCTCGACTCCGGCGACCTCGGTGCCCTGGCCCGGCAGACCCGGACGATCCTGGACGACGCGGGCCTGCGGCAGGCCACGATCTTCGCCAGCGGCAGCCTCGACGAGAACGTCATCGCGGATCTCGTGGCGCAGGGCGCACCGATCGACGGGTACGGCGTGGGCACCAAGATGGGCGTCTCGTACGACGCGCCGTCGCTGGACAGCGCCTACAAGCTGGTCGCCTACGGCGACCGGCCGGTGCTGAAGCTGTCCCCCGGCAAGGCCACGCTGCCCGCCGCCAAGCAGGTCTTCCGCGATCCGGCCGGCGCGGCGGGCGATGTGGTGGGCCTGCGCGACGAGCCACCGCCGGCGGGCCGGGAACCGCTGCTCGTCCAGGTCATGCGCGGTGGCCGCCGGCTCGACCCCGCCGACCCCGCCGAGGTGGTCCGCGCCGCCCGGGGCCGCTTCGACGCCGATCTCGCCTGGCTGCCGGAGCCGGCCACCCGGCTGACCGATCCGGCACCGCCGGCCGTGACGGTCAGCCCGGCGCTGACGGCGCTGCACGAGCGGGTGGCCGCGCGCTTCGGGCACCGCTAGGCGGACCGACCATCAGCGTGTGGACGCCGGTGACGGTGACGGCCATCCGGTCACCGGCCGGTCCGGACCGCCGCGGCACCGGCCCCCGGCCCCGACAAGCCGACTCGGGGTCGGCCTCAGGATCGGGGCCGGAACTCGTGCCGGACCACGTACGCCGTGGTCGCCAGGCCGATCCGCGCGCCCTGCACGTCGGCGGTGCGGGTGTGGATGCCGCCCCAGACCCGGGCGTTGATCACCTCGGTCAGCGCCTGGGAGAAGCCGCTGAAGTACCGGCGGGTGCCGGAGTCGGCGCTGTAGGCGTCGAACGGGATGTCGTCGCGGCCGAAGAAGTACGCCAACGCCGACATGGTCGCGCCGGTGTTGCAGGTGTGACCCGACGTGTAGTCGGGGTGCGGCGGCGTGACCAGCAGGGGCGTCCAGTCGGGATCGGCGGCGGTGGCGGGGTTGCCGTCGGTGTCGCCGAGCCGGATCGCGGTGATCGGCCGCCACCGGTTCCAGGCTTCCTTCTCGTTGAAGCAGGCGATGACCGCGTCCGCCTCGGCGACGTCCACCAAGGCGAACATCCGGGCGGCCTGCAGGGCGGTGAGTCGCTGGGTCGTCACGAGCTGGCGTTTGATCTCCCACTCGCCGAGCCGGCGGTCGTGCCACCAGATCGCCGCCTCGGTCTGGTCGGCGGTGCGGGCCGCGCTCCCGGCCGAGCCCACCGCCTTGATCTCGTCGTAGTCCCGGGCGTACTGCGCGCTGGTGAGCGCAGGCGGACCGGAGGTGCGGAAGATCGACGTGCCGGGTAGCACGAACGGCTTCATGTGACCGACCCAGCCGCCGTCGTTGGCGTAGGACGGCGGCGTGGGGCGCCACTGGCCGGGTTCGGTCCCCACGGGGAAGGTCTGCGGTCCGAACGCGCCGTCGGCGCGGCGGGCGGCGATCATCGCGGCGGCGGCCCGCCTGCCGACCTCGATCCCGCGCCGCTCGGCGCGGCCGTCGGGGATCGCGGCGAGCGACTCGGCGTACCGGGCGGTGAGGGCGTCGTGCTGCTCCGGAAAGATCGCGTCGAGCACCCGGTACGCGGCCGTGGCCACGGCGGCGTCGACGGACTCGGACCCGTCAGCGGGCGGCGCGGTCAGGTACGGCTCGTAGGGCGTGCCGGCGATGGCGTTGACCGCGTCGTAGATCGCGCCGTGCACCATCGCGGCGCCCCGGGACTGGACCTGCGGTGCCTGGCGCGCCACGTCCCAGATCGCCGTCTCGGCGTGCAGGTCCCAGGTGAGAACGGACTCGGCGGACGCGGCGCCGGCCGAGGCCTGGGCTGCGGACGCCTCGACCACGAGTGGCAGGCCGGTGGCCAGGACGGCGGCGACAGCCGTGCAGGTGGCGCGGCGCGCGATGCGAATTCTGCTTGTCATAGGTCTCTCCCCCGCTGCTTCCGACCCGTCGATTCACCCCGTGTCACGAGGTCACAGCATTGAGCAAGCCGACTATAGGGTCCTGATTCGCGTCGGTCGATAGACCGATCGGCGGTACCGTCCGGCCTGGCCGACCTCCATGTCGGGAAGTGCCGGCGCGCCACATTCCCTAAGGCATCCTAGGAGGCTAGCTTCCCGGCTGAAGGGGGGCCGGGTAGACACGCAACCTGGTGGCTGCATATCATCGTGTCAGGCAGCCAACAGGTTGCGTGTGCGGAGAGGGAGGACGGGTGGACGAGGTGTTCCGGGCGCTGGCCGACGCCAGCCGCCGCCGGCTGCTCGACCGCCTCAACCTCCGTAACGGCCAGAGCCTGCGCGAGCTGTGCGCCGGGCTCGACATGACCCGACAGTCGGTGAGCAAGCACCTCGCGGTGCTGGAGGCGGCCGGCCTCGTCACCACCACACGGCGCGGGCGGGAGAAGCTGCACCACCTCAACGCCGCCCCGATCAACGCCGTCGCCGACCGGTGGATCGGCCGGTACGACCGGGCCCGGGCACAGGCCCTCGCCGACCTGCAGACAGCATTGGAGGGGCAGCCCATGACGAGCCCGACGTTCGTCTACACCACCTACATCCGCACCACCCCGGAGCGGCTCTGGACCGCGCTCACCGCGCCCGAGTTCACCCGCCGCTACTGGGGCGGCGTCACCCTGGTCTCCGACTGGCGGCCCGGCTCGACCCTGCTCTGGCAGGACTCCCCCGACGCCGAACCGAAGGACCTCGGGCAGCGGGTGCTGGAGGCCGAGCCCCACCGGCGCCTCGCCTACACCTGGCACGGCTTCCAGCCCGAGCACGCCGCGCACTTCGGCTGGTCCGACGAGGAACTGGCCGCCCGGCTCGGCGAGCGCCGCTCGAAGGTCACCTTCGACCTCACCCCGCACGGCGAGACCGTGCGCCTGACGGTGACCCACGACGACTTCTCCCCGGACAGCGAGATGCACCGGGCGATCAGCGGGCAGTTGCCGGGCAGCGGCGGCTGGCCGGAGCTGCTGGCCAGCCTCAAGAGCCTGCTGGAGACCGGCGCGCCGCTGCCGGAGCCGGTGGCCGCCGACTGAGCACGGCGGCGGCCGCCGGCCGGCCGGAATCGGGGCTGCCCTCCCCCGTGGCGGCAGCCCCGGCCCGGCGGCTCAGCGAGCGGCGGTGCGCCGCAGCAGCGGCACGAGCACGGCGGCGGCCGTCAGGTGCAGGGCGACCAGGGTCAGGGTCGCGGCGCCGCCCACTCCCCCGCCCAGCGGGCCGAGCAGCGACAGCAGCAGCACCAGCCCGGCCGCGGCGGTCCAGACGGCCCGCGCCCGGGTGGTGAAGCGTTCCAGCAGGGCCAGCAGCGCCCACCCCGCCAGGCCGGCGAGCACGGTGCTGACCCCGACCGCGACCGCGGTCACGGACTGTTCGGTCCCGCCGTTGCGCGCCACCAGGTCGACCCCGGCCACGGGGACGGCGGCGACCCACACGGTCAGAGTGGCGGCCGCGGCGGCGAGCACCGCCAGCGCGCGCTCTCGGCGGCGGCCCGGACGGCCGGCGGTGACGGCGGGGGCGGTCGTGGTGTCCATCGGTGCGTACCTCCATGAGCGGGATCGGTGACCAGGAACGCTAGGTCCGTGACGGGGCCCGGCGGATCGCGCCGCGGACCGGTTCGCCGCTCCGTCCCGGGAACCGCATCCGGCCCGGATCTCCGTCTGGCGACCGATGAGCCCGAGCCGGTGCGCCGCCTAGCATCCGGGACGTGAACTGCCCGCCCCGCTCCCGTTTCCTGCCGCTGCTCGACGGCGGCATCGCCACCGTGATGCTCGCGGTCGCCCTGACCGTGGTCTTCGCCCCGGGCACTCCCCCGGCCTCGGCGGGCGGGACCGCCGCCGCGGCCGGCCTCGCCGCCGCGCAGGCCAGCTGTCTGCTGTGGATCCGCCGGCGACCGGGGTACGCGCTCGCGGTGGCCGCCCTGGCCGGCATCGGGTTGGAGGTGCTCTGCCCGCCGCTCGGCTGGCTCGGCCTGGTCACCGTGCCGCTGGCCTACGTCGCCCGGCTCCGCCCGCCCCGGTTCTCCCTGGTCGCGCTGGGACTGTTGCTCCTCCCGACGCCGTGGGAGCTGGTCACCGGGGGCTGGCGGGACCTGCTGTTCGCGGTGACCGCGCTGGGTCTGGGCTGGGCCCTCGGCGAGCTGCAGCGGGGGCACTTCCAGCGCCGCCGCGACCGGCAGCGGCAGGTGCTCGCCCGGGAGCGGGAGCGGATCTCCCGCGAGCTGCACGACGTGGTGGCCCACCACGTGGCGGTCATCGCCGTGCAGGCCGCCGCGGCCGAGGACGTCTTCGACGCGCACCCGGAGCGGGCCCGCCCCGCGCTCGACGCGATCCACACGGCGGCCCGGTCGGCGCTCACCGAGCTGCGGGCCATGCTGCACGCGCTGGCCACCGACGACGGCACGGATCCGGACGGGCCGCAGCCCGGGCTGGCGCAGCTCGACGCCCTCGCCGACGCCGTCCGGGCGGTGGGCCTGGAGGTCACAATGGACCGGGACGCCGGCGCCGAGGACCTGCCCGGCGGGGTGCAGCTGTCGGCGTACCGGATCGTCCAGGAGTCGCTGACCAACGCGCTGCGGCACAGCCACGCCACCCGGGCCGACGTCAGCGTCCGCTACGGTGACGGCGTGCTGAGCCTGGCGGTGGTCGACGACGGCACGGGGCCGCCGCGCCGGGTCGGCGCGGGTGCGGGCCGGGGCATCGTGGGGATGCGCGAGCGGGCCCGGCTGCTGGGCGGCACGCTGGAGGCCGGGCCGCTGGCCGCCGGCGGCTTCCGCGTCGCGGCCCGGCTGCCCGTGGCGGCGGGCGCGGCGAGCGAGGTGGCGCGGTGAGCGTCCGCGTGGTGATCGCCGACGACCAGGAACTGATCCGCGCCGGCCTAGCGATGGTCATCGACGCCCGGCCCGACCTGACCGTGGTCGGCGAGGCGGCCGACGGGGTCGAGGCGGTGGCGGTGGCGAACCGGACCCGCCCCGACGTGGTGCTCATGGACGTGCGGATGCCGCGTCAGGACGGCATCGCCGCCACCCGGGAGCTGGTGTCCGGCGGCAACCCGGCGCGGGTGGTCATGCTCACCACCTTCGACCTCGACGAGCACGTGTACGCGGCGCTGCGCGCCGGTGCCAGCGCCTTCCTGCTCAAGGACACCCGCCCGGCCGACCTGGCCGAGGCGGTGCGCGTGGTGGCCCGGGGCGAGGCGCTGCTGGCGCCGACGGTGACCCGCCGGCTGCTGGACCGGTTCGCCGACCGGCTGCCCGGCGTGCCCGCCGACCGGGGTCGGCTCGCCGCGCTCACCGCCCGCGAGGTGGAGGTGCTGACGCTCGCCGCGCGGGCACTGTCCAATGCGGAGATCGCCGAGCGGTTGTTCCTGAGCACCGCCACGGTGAAGACGCACGTGTCCGCCGTCCTCACCAAGCTCGGCCTGCGCGACCGGATCCAGGCGGTGGTCTTCGCCTACGACGTGGGACTCGTCCGCCCCGAGCCGCCGGTCCGCTGAGCCGCTCCGGACCGGCCGACCCGGGTCCGGTGCACACCCTCACGCAGCTCGTCGTCGCCCATCACGAGCCAGACCAGGCCGCAGTCCTGCGGGCCGGTGACGTCGACCTGGCACAGGGTGCACGGTTCGCCGGGGCGGAGCGGGCAGCCGGCCTCCGGTCGGGACCGTCGCGTCGCGGTGGTCACTCCCCAACGGTGCCGCGCGGACGAGGCGGCCGGCAGGGCCGTTGGACCCCTCCTCCGGACCGCCGCCGCGGATCGGTCAGGCAGGTCCAACCGGAACGAATCGGACAGACGCGTCGGCGCCGTCGGGACGGGACGTTCCACGCAGGCCAGGACGACGCGTCCCGGTCGGTTGCCCGTGCTGTGCGGGCATGTCCGCCGCACCCGGGAGCGACCGGGAACCCGGGACGGCAGCGAAGATTTCTCAATTACGTCGGGTGACCGCCCCAACCCTCCTAGTGTTGGCCACACCGGTGCTAGTCACGGAGTTGGCCACCCGAACGACGTCCCACGCAGACAGCGGACGAAAAGTGAGGGAAGACGCGGATGAAGGCAAAGACAGTTCTCGGATCGGCGGCGGTCGGCGTGGGCCTCGGCACACTGCTGCTCCCGGCCGCCGCCCTCGCGGACACCACCGTCTCACCGGCCACCACCCCGGTCGGCGGGACCGTCGTACTCACCACGACGTCCTGCAACCCGAAGGCGGGTGACGCGCTCTTCCACGTCACCGGCCCGAACCGGGACCAGAACGTCAGATCCACCACGGCCGCGGCGGGCGGTGGGCTGAGCGCCGAACTGTTCACGGCCGGGTTCACCCTCGGCACGTACACGGTCACCACCACCTGCGGTGACGGCAGCAACGGCGGCACGGCGAGCTTCACGGTCACCCCGATCGGCGGTGCGCAGGCCGGCGCCGGCGGGCGGGACGGCGACACCGGCGTGCTGGTCGCGGGCGGCGCCCTGGCCGCCGCGGCGGTGGCCGGCGGGACGTACGTGCTGGTGCGCCGACGCCGGCGCGCGACCGCCGGCGCCTGACGGCCCGCCACACCATCCCAGGGCGGGTGCCCGCGCCGGTCCGACCGGCGCGGGCACCGCGTCCACGACGGACGGAGGTGGGACCCTGTCGTCGCAGCGCCACCGGGCGGGCCGGCCGTCGAGAGCCCGCACCGCCGTCATCGTCGCGGCGATCATCCTGACGGGCGCCACCGGCGCCGGACTGGTCGCCGCCGGCCTCGGCACCACCTCGACCCCACCACCCCAGCCGGGCGTCTCGGTCGCGCCGACCGTCGAGCCCTCCGGCGCCGCCGGCCCGGTGCTCCCCCGCGCGAAGCCGGTCCGGGTCACCATCCCGCGGATCGGCGTCGACGCCGAGATCGTGCCGGTCGCCACCGACGACAGCGGCGCCCTGGAGGTGCCGCCCCTGGACCACCCGGAGATCGCCGGCTGGTACCGCCGTGGCCCCACCCCGGGTGAGGCCGGCAACGCCGTCCTGGTGGGACACGTCGACACGCTGCGCGGCCCGGCGGTCTTCTTCGACCTCGGCCGCCTGCGCCCCGGCGACACCGTCGAGGTCACGCGGGCCGACGGCCTGGTCGCGGTGTTCACCGTGGACGGTGTCGGGGCCTATCCGAAGGAGCACTTCCCCACCGAGCGGGTGTACGGGGGCGGGCCCGAGGCCCGGCTCCGGCTGATCACCTGCGGCGGCCGGTTCAACCCGCGCACCGGCAACTACCCGGACAACATCGTGGTCTTCGCCACCGCGGCCCGCTGACGCCGGCCGGACACCGCCCGGGCGGGGCAGGCCGTACGGTAGGCCGTCAGTTCCTCGGCGGTGGAGGTGCGCGGTGGGCCGGTCGGCGGTACGGACCCGGCGGGGCGGGCGACTGCTGCCCGGCCTCCTGACCCGGCTGCTCGGGCGCACCGACGAGGCGGCCGGCCCCGCGCCGCGTCGGGCCAATCCGGACGCCGTGGTGGACTGCGCGGTCTACGTGGCCGGCCGGCGGGAACCGGGCCGGCCGCACTACGCCGACGCCTACGACCGGGCCCGCCGCACCCGGCGGGCGTTCGTCTGGCTGGGGCTGCACGAGCCCGGCGCGGCGGTGATGGCCGCGGTCGGGCGGACCTTCGGTCTGGACGAGCTGGCCGTGGCGCAGGCCCTCGCCGACGGGCACCGCCCCACCGTGCAGCGGCACGGCGACGTGACGCTGCTGGTGCTGCGCACGGCCGGCTACGTGGAGCACACCGAGCTGACCGCGACCTCCGAGGTGATCGACACCGGGGACGTGATGGTGTTCCTCGGCGACCGGTTCGCGCTCACCGTCCGGCACGGCGCGACCGGCGCGCTCACCCCGGTACGGGAGGACGTGCAGCGCCGGCCGGGCGTGCTGGCCGAGGGGCCGTGGGCGGTGGCGTACGCGGTCTGCGCCCGGATGGTCGACCTCTACCTGGAGGTGGCGGGGCATCTGGAGCGGGACCTGGAGCGCGTCGAGGAGAGCGTCTTCGCCCGCGACCGGGACGCCGACATCCAGCACATCTACCAGCTCAAGCGCGAGGTGGTGGAGTTCAAGCGGGCGGTGCTGCCGTTGCAGGCGCCGCTGCGGGCGCTGCTGGAGCAGCGGGGCGAGGGCCCGCCGCCGGGCCTGCACCGCTGGTTCGCCGACGTGGAGAGCCGGCTCACCCGGGCCGTGGACCGGATCGGCTCGTACGACGACCTGCTCAACTCGATCCTCCAGTCCCGCCTGGCGCAGCTCGCCGTCGAGCAGAACAACGACATGCGCAAGATCGCGGCGTGGGCGGCGATCGCCGCGACGCAGACCGCCGTGGCCGGCGTCTACGGGATGAACTTCGCGCACATGCCGGAGCTGGGCTGGCGCTACGGCTACGCGGGGGCGCTGCTGCTCATGGCGACGGCCGCGGTCACCCTGCACCGGTTGTTCCGCCGCTCCGGCTGGCTCTGAGCGGTCACGGCCGGTCCAGGTCGGACAGTTCGGCGTCGAGCAGCCCGGCGAGGGTCGCCACCCGGCCCGGGTCGGATTCGGCGGTGATGTCCCGGCTGGGCATCTCCACGGTCATCAGCAGGTAGAGGTGCAGCCGGTAGAGCCCGAGCCGGCGGCGGGCGCCGGCGTCCAGCGGGAACGGCGCGGCCGCGCGGTAGGCCCGCACGAGGGGGTCGTCCGGTTCGTCCTCGGCGCGCCGGAACAGCAGCGGCGACACCAGATCCAGCAGCGGGTCGCCCCAGAGGTGGCGCTCGCCGTCGACCAGCCCGGTGAGCCGGGGCGTCCCGTCGGGATCGTCGAGCGCCAGGACGTTGCCGGCCCAGCCGTCGAAGTGCAGCAGCGCCGGGCGGCGGACCGCGTCGAGGACGCCGGCGTGCCGGTCGACCAGCTCGCGGATGCGGGCCGCCGGCACGGGCAGCGGCACCGCCCAGTCCGCCGCGTCGGCGAGCAGGTCGTCCAGCATGGCCGTGTACGCGCCGCGCCAGGTGGGCGCGCCCGCCCGGCCGCCGTCGTAGCCGAAGCGGTCGCCGGTGACGCCGTGCAGCGCGGCCAGCGCACGGCCGAACTCGGCCCGGACCGGGCCCACCTCGGCGCCGGCCTGGGTCAGGTCCCACAGGGTGCGGCCGGGCAGCAGGCCGGTGAGCAGCCAGTCGCCGAGCACCGGGTCGCGCCCGTGGTGCAGCAGCGGCGGCACCGGCACGGCGGGCGCCCGCGCGGCGACCAGCCGCAGGTAGCGCGCCTCCGCGCCGATCATGTCCCGCTCGTAGCGCAGCAGCGGCACGTGCGGCGGCGGGCCGACCTTGAGCGCCACGGCCCGCCCGTCGTCGAGGGTCACCCACCAGACGGCGGCGAACCCGCCGCCGCTGAGCGGCCCGCAGTCGGTCACGCCGGGCGCGGGGCCGAGCGACGCGGCCACGTAGCGCCGGACCTGATCCGGGTCGAGGTGGCGTTGGGTCGGGCTCATGTCCCGCACCACGCTAGCGGCTGGGCCGCGCGGGCGCTGTCCCGGAAACCGCCGGGCGGAATTCCGTAGGCTGACGCGCATGATGTGGCGGCGGTACGTGGCGATCGGCGACAGCACCACCGAGGGCCTGGACGACCCGGACGAGGCGGGCGGCTACCGGGGCTGGGCCGACCGCTTCGCCCTCGCGGTGGCCCGGGCCCAGGGCGGCCTGGAGTATGCCAACCTCGCCATCCGCGGCCGCACCACCGCCCGGATCCGGAGCGAGCAGCTGCCCGTGGCGCTGGAGCTGGCGCCCGACCTGGCGACTGTGGTGGCCGGCATGAACGACGTGCTGCGACCGTCGTTCGACGCCGACCGGGTGGTCGAGGACGTGCGCGCGATGCAGCACGCGCTGGTCGGCCAGGGCGCCACCGTGCTCACCTTCACCCTGCCCGACCCGGTGCCGGTGATGCCGCTGGCCCGCCCGCTGCGCGGCCGGGTGCTGGCGCTCAACGAGGCGGTCCGGGCAGCCACCGCGGAGACCGGGGCCACCCTGCTCGACCTCGGCGCGCACGCGGTGGCCTCGGATCCCCGGCTGTGGAGCGACGACCGGCTGCACGCCAACACCGCCGGCCACGAGCGGATCGCCGCGGCGCTCGCGCACACCGCCGGCCTGCCCGGGTACGACGACTCGTGGTCGCGCCCGCTGCCGGTGGCCGCCCGCCGCCCCCGGCGCGAGGCGGTCCGCGCCGAGCTGGCCTGGACCCGGCGGCACCTGCTGCCCTGGCTGGGCCGGCACCTGCGCGGGCGCTCGTCCGGCGACGACCGGGTGGCGAAACGGCCGGTGCCGCTGCCGGTGGAGCTGCCGGCGGCCTGAGCGCCCGGTCAGCCGGTCACCGGCACCGCGGACGGGCGTCCCCCACCCCGCACCGCCGGGCCGATGCCGGCGGCCGCGGCGGCGTAGAGGGCGGCGAAGGCCAGCCAGCCCGGTCCGCCGCCGTCGACGATCAACCAGGTCAGCAGCACCGGACCGAGCATCCGGGCGAAGGGCACGCCGACGCCGAAGAAGCCCTGGTAGAGGCCGTGCCGGTCGGCCGGGGCCAGGTCGAAGCTGAGCTGCCAGGCGCCCGCGCCGTGCGCCATCTCGGCGTACACCTGGGCGCCGGCGCCGAGCAGCAGGAGCGCCGCCGCCGGCCAGGGGCCGCCGGCGGTGGCCGACAACGCGAACAGCGCGCAGGCCACGACCATGGCCGCGCCGGCCCGGCGCAGCGCGCGCACCGCGCCGGCCGGGTCGGTCACCCGCCGCGCGACCCGCACCTGGGCGAGCATCACGGCGGCGGTGTTGACCACCAGCAGGGCCGCCGCCAGCCAGGCCGGCGCCGCGGTGCGCCGGGCCACCCAGAGCGGCAGCACCAGGCTGAGCAGCGGCAGGTACAGCATGAGGACCGCGTTCAGGGCGGTGAGCAGCGTGTACCGCCGGTCCCGGAGCACCGCGAGGCGCCCGCCGCCCGCCGCGGGCCGGGCCGCCGGGCCACGCCGGGCGGGGAGCCGCCGCAGGAGCACGGCGGTGGTCAGGAAGGCCGCCGCGTCCAGCAGGAGCACCGCGCGGTACGCCTCGCCGGTGTGCGCCCAGAGCGCCAGGCCGCCGAGTGCCGCGCCCAGCCCGAGCCCGGCGTTGGCCACCGACTGCAACCGGGCCCGCACCCCGGTCCGCCGGTCCGGCTCGACCAGCCCGGCCAGCAGCGCCTGCCGCACGGCCGCGAGCGCGGTCTGGCAGCCGGCGTAGAGGCAGGCCACCACGACGAACTCGGCGGGCCGGCGGACCAGCAGGAAGGCGGCGACGGCCAGCGCCGTGGCGGCGGCGAGGCCGACGGCGACCCGGCGGGCGTCCCGCCGGTCGGCGGCGTGACCGGCCGGCACTCCGGCCAGCAGGCCCACCGCCCAGCCGGCGGACAGGCCGAGCCCGACCTGGCCGGGTGACAGGCCCACCACCTGCGTGAAGTAGAGCGCCGAGGTGACGAGGAACGCGCCGTCCCCGACCGAGTTGGCGAGCTGGGCCAGGGCGAGCGTCCGGGCGGGACCGGGCGCGGGGAGCAGGCGGCCGGACACCGGTCAGCGCTCGATCGGCCGGCGGGTGCGCGCCCGCTTCAGCTCGAAGAACCCGTCGGTGCCGGAGACGAGCAGCACCCCGTCCCAGAGCCGGCCGGCGTCCTCGCCCCGGGGGATCGGTGCCACCACCGGCCCGAAGAAGGCATTCATCCGCCCGTCGGCGCCCGTGACGTGGATCGTCGGCGTGCCGAGGTCCTCACCGACCGGGGTCAGCCCGGCCTGGTGGCTGGCCCGCAGGGCCGCGTCGTGGTCGGTGACGTCGGCCGCGTCGGCCAGGTCGACGGGCAGGCCGACCTGGGTCAGCGCCGCGACGTACAACTCGCGGCCGATCGGGGCGCGCTCGTGGTGGATCCGCTCGCCCAGCGCCGTGTAGAGGTCGCGCAGCACCTCCGGGCCGCACTTCTGTGCGGCGGCCACGCAGACCCGGACCGGGCCGAGGCCCGGCTTCAGCCACTCCCGGTACCACTCCTCCAGCCCCTCGCGCCCCTCGTTGAGCAGGGACAGGCTCATCACGTGGAAGCGGAGCCGGACGTCGCGGACCCGCTCCACCTCCAGCAGCCAGCGGGAGGCGTTCCAGGCCCACGGGCAGCGCGGGTCGAACCACATGTCGGCGGTCGTCATGGTCGTCCAGGTCCTCTCGTTCTCCGTTGCCGATCCCCACGCTAGGCGCGTGATCGGCCCATCGGCAGTGCCGATCCGTGTGCGTTCTCCTGGGCCAATCCATCGCGGTGTTTGACCACCGACGCGGCGGGAAGACACGCGCGCCGCGCGGGCCGGCCGGCCCGACGTCGCCGGACGGGACCCGTCCGGGCCGCGGCGGACCGCGAGGAGGAACGATGGCCCAGGCGGCCACCAGACCGAGCAGCGCCAGGAAAGCCACCGGGGCCCGCAAGGCGCCGATGCCGAACAAGGCCGCGGCGAAGAAGGTCGCGACCGCCAGCAAGCGGGCGACCGGCGCGACCGCCGCCAAGACCCCGGGCGGGAAGCCGACCCCGACCACCGCCCGGGCGGCGCGGAAGAAGGCCACCTCGGCCACCACCGCCACGCCCACCCGCCGGCCGACCGCCAAGGCCGTCGCCGCGAAGAAGACCACCACGGCGAAGAAGGCCCCCGCGGCGAAGAAGGCCCCCGCCACGAAGGCCGCGGCCAAGAAGGCGCCCGCCAAGAAGGCCGTGGCCAAGAAGGCACCCGGCACCAGGAGGACGGTGAAGAAGGCGCCGGCCACGCGGACCACGGCGAAGAAGGCGCCGGCCGCCAAGGGCACGGCCCGCGCGGTCACCGCCAAGAAGGCCGCGGCCGGCGCCAAGGCCCAGCGGGTCGCCGCGACGCGCACGCCGGCGAAGAAGGCGACCACCATGGAGTCGTTCGGCAACCGGCGGACGGCCCGGACGAGTGGCCGCTGAGCCGTCGGCGAGAATGACCGGGTGGCGAAACGCGGTGCCCGCCGGAGCGCGGCCGACCCGACCAGCGGGCCCTGTCCCTGCGGCTCCGGCCTGCCGTACGCGGACTGCTGCGGCCCGGTCCACCGGGGCGTCTCGGCGGCGGCGACCGCCGAGGCGCTGATGCGCTCCCGCTACAGCGCCTTCGCGGTGGGCGACGCCGACCACCTGCTGCGCACCTGGCACTCCACCACCCGGCCACCCCGCCTGCGGCTGGACCCGGGCACCCGGTGGACCCGGCTGGAGGTGCTCGACACCGACCGGGGCGGCCTGTTCGACACCGAGGGCACCGTCCGGTTCCGCGCGCACTACCGGGAGGCCGGCCGGCCCGGCACGATGGCCGAGCACAGCCGGTTCGTCCGGGAGGACGGCCGCTGGGTCTACCTGGACGCGTTACCCGGCTGACCGCCGTCGGGGCGCACGCCGGTCAGGTGCCGGTGACCGTCGCGCGTACCGGCAGGCCGAGCCGGTGGACCGCCGCCCGGACCAGCTCGTCCGGCGACGCCGCCACCTCCAGCACGACGCCGGACTCGTCCGGCCCCAGGTGTTCGAGGATGGCCCGCTGCGAGTCGAACAGGCTGGCCGGCATGTAGTGCCCGACCCGCCGGTCCAACCGGTCCCGGATCAGCTCGGCGGCCCCGTCCAGGTGCAGGAACTCCACGGGGGCCGGCCCCTGCCGCAGCACGTCCCGGTACGCCCGCTTCAGCGCCGAGCAGGTCAGCACGGTGGACACGCCCTCGGCGTGCCGTTCGGCCATCCACGCGGCCAGGGCGCGCAGCCAGGGCCAGCGGTCCGTATCGGTCAACGGGATGCCGGCCCGCATCTGGGCCACGTGGGCCTCGGTGTGGAACTCGTCGGCCTCGGCGAACCGCAGGCCGGTCAGCTCGCTGATCCCCCGGGCCACCGTCGTCTTGCCCGCCCCGGACACGCCCATCACCACGACGTGCCGGGTGGGCGGCCGCTCACCAGTCATGGACGGTGCCGTCCTTGAGCCGGTTGAACGGCAGGTACGCCGGCTGGTACGGGAACCGGGCGGCCGCCTCGTCGTCCAGCTCCACGCCGAGGCCGGGCTGCTCGCCCGGGTGCAGGTACCCGTCGGCGAAGGTGAACGACTGCCGGAACACCTCGTTGGTGAGCGGGCCGTGCTGCATGTACTCCTGGATGCCGAAGTTGTGGATGGCCAGGTCCAGGTGGAGCGCGGCGGCCATGCCGACCGGCGAGATGTCGGTCGGGCCGTGGATGCCGGACTTGATCTGGTAATGGGCGGCGTAGTCGAGCAGCTTCCGCATCGCGGTGATGCCCCCGGTGTGGGTGACGGCGGACCGGACGTAGTCGATCAGCTGCTCCCGGATCAGCGTCTGGTAGTCCCACACCGTGTTGAAGACCTCGCCGATGGCCAGCGGGGTGGTGGTGTGCTGGCGGACCAGCCGCAGCGCCTCCTGGTTCTCCGCCGGCGTGCAGTCCTCCAGCCAGAACAGGTCGTACGGTTCGAGCGCCTTGCCGAGCTTCGCGGCCTGGATGGGGGTCATCCGGTGGTGGCCGTCGTGCAGCAGCGGCAGCTCGGGACCGAACTCGTTGCGGACCCCCTCGAACACGGCCGGCAGGTGACGGAGGTACGCGCGGGTGTCCCAGTCCTCCTCGGCGGGCAGCGGGATGCGCTGGGCGGGCTCGTAGTCGTACCGCTTGCCGTCGGCGCTGGGCTGGGCGGCGACGCCGTACACGGCGTTGATGCCGGGCACCGCGGTCTGCACGCGGATCGACCGGTAGCCCAGCTCCAGGTGCGCCCGGATCGAGTCGAACAGCTCGGGCAGGTCCCGGCCGGAGGCGTGCCCGTACGCCATGATCCCGGTCCGGGACGCGCCGCCGAGGAGCTGGTAGAGCGGCATTCCGGCGGCCTTGGCCTTGATGTCCCAGAGCGCCACGTCGACGGCCGCGATGGCGGCCATGGTCACCGGCCCGCGCCGCCAGTACGCCGACCGGTACAGGAACTGCCAGGTGTCCTCGATGCGGTGCGGGTCCCGCCCGATCAGCAGCGGGACGACGTGGTCGGCCAGGTAGGACGCCACGGACAGCTCACGGCCGTTGAGGGTGCCGTCGCCCAGGCCGGTGAGCCCCTCGTCGGTGGTGATCCTGAGGGTGACGAAGTTGCGGTCGGGGCTGGAGACGATCACGTCCGCTGCGACGATCTTCAACGCGGATGCCTTTCTCGGGGTGGGTCAGCGAAGGGTGTCGCCGGGTTGCCGGGAGTCCAGGAGGGACAGCTCGTCCCGGCGTGGCAGGGCCTCCCAGTCGCCGGTTCCGGCGACGGCGAAGGCGCCGAGGGTGACCGCGCGGCGCAGCCGCCCGGCCAGGTCGAGCCCGTCCAGGTGGCCGGAGAGGTAGCCGGCCGTGAACGCGTCCCCCGCGCCGACGGTGTCGACCGCCGTCACGGGCAGCGCCGCCGCGTCCCGGCGGCCGTCGGCGGTGTACGCCCGGGCGCCGTCGCCACCGAGCTTCACCAGCACGGTCGAGACGCCCCGGGCCAGCAGCCCGGCCACCACGGTCTCCTCGTCCGCGCCGGGCTCGCCGACCAGGTCCAGTTCGTCGGCCGAGGCGACCACGATCGCGGCGTGCCCGGCGAGTGGGGTGAGCACGGCACGCGCGACGTCCCGGGACCACAGCTTCGCCCGGTGGTTGACGTCCAGGCAGACCAGCGTCCCGGCCCGGGCCGCGGTCTCCGCCGCCCAGCCGGCGGCCTCCCGGGCGCCCGCGGAGAGCGCCGGGGTGATGCCGGTCAGGTGCAGCACCCGGGCGCCGGCGGCCAGGGCGGGCCGCAGGTCGTCCACGCCCAGCGCCGACCCGGCCGAGCCGGCCCGCCGGTAGAGCACCCGGGTCAGGTCGGCGGTGCGCCGCTCCAGGAACATGAGCCCGGCGGGGCGCTCGGGGTCGCGGACCACGTGCGTCACGTCGACGTCCTCGGCGCGGAGCTGGCGCAGCAGGAAGGTGCCCAGCTCGTCGTCGCTGACCCGGCCGGCGAAGGCCGCCCGGTGGCCGAGCCGGGCCAGCCCGATCGCCACGTTCGCCTCCGCCCCGGCCAGGTGCGGGGTGAGCGCGCCGCCGGCGGTGAGCGGCCCGGTCGAGCGCAGCGACACCAGCGCCTCGCCGAAGGTGAGCAGGTCGGGGCCGGTCATGCGTGGCCCGCCAGGGTGCGGGGTTCGGCACCGGTCATGCCACGGCGGCCAGGTAGGAGCGGGCCCTCTCGCGCAGGGCGTCGAGGTCACCGCCGGAGGCCGCGTCGCCGACCAACGGACCGCCGACGCCCACGGCGATCGCCCCGGCGGCGAGGTAGCCGGGCAGCTCGGCCAGCCCCACCCCGCCGACCGCGACGAACGGGATGTCCGGGAACGGGTCGCGCAGCGCCTTCAGGTACGCCGGCCCGCCCAGCGAGGCCGGGAAGAGCTTCACGGCGGAGGCGCCCGCCCGCACGGCCGCGTACGCCTCGGTGGGGGTGAGCGCCCCGGCGGCCACCGGCAGACCGCGGCGGGCCGCATCGCCGATCGAGTCGACGACGGCCGGGGTGACGACGAACTGGGCGCCGGCCGCGGCCACGTCGGCGACGGCGGCCGGGGTGAGCACGGTGCCCGCGCCGACCAGCGAGCCGGGCGGGGCGGCGGCCCGGATCGCGGCGATGGCGTCGAGCGCGCCGGGCGTGGTCAGGGCCACCTCGACCACGCGGACGCCCTCGGCGAGCAGGGCGGTGCCGGTGGCGATGGCGGCGGCCGGGTCGGTGCCGCGGATGACCGCCAGCAGGCGGGTGGCGGCGAGTTCGGCGGTGAGGTCGAGGGTCATGGTCACCATTCCGCGTAGGAGCCGTCCCGGTGCCGCCACATGGGGCTGCGCCAGGCGTGGCCGCGCCGGTCGGCGGCGCGTACCGCCGCCTCGTCGATCTCGATGCCCAGGCCGGGCGCGGTGAGCCGCTCGACGTAGCCGTCCACGAAGGTCAGCGGCGTCTTGTCGAGGCAGTAGTCGAGCACCTCGGCCCCGAGGTTGTAGTGGATGCCGATGCTCTGCTCCTGGATCAGGTAGTTCGGCGTGGCGAAGCCGACCTGGAGGCAGGCCGCCAGGGCGATCGGGCCGAGCGGGCAGTGCGGGGCGAGCTGGACGTCGTACACCTCGGCCAGCGCGGCGATCTTGCGGACCTCGGTGATGCCGCCGGCGTGCGAGAGGTCCGGCTGGGCGACCGCGATGCCGGCCTGGAGGACGGGCAGGAACTCCTGCCGGCTGTAGAGCCGCTCCCCCGTGGACACCGGCGTCGTGGTGGAGCGGACGAACTCGCCGATCAGGTGCGAGTTCTCCGGCACCACCGGCTCCTCCAGGAAGAACGGCCGGTAGGGCTCCAGCAGCGGGGCGACCCGGCGGGCGCTGGCCAGGCTGAACCGGCCGTGGAAGTCGACCGCGACGTCCCGGTGGTCACCGAGCACCTCGCGGGCGGCGGCCACCCGCTGGACCACGCCGTCGAGCTCGGCCACCGAGGCCACCGCGCTCATCCGGCCGGAGGCGTTCATCTTGACCGCGGTCAGGCCGGTCTCGACGGCGGCGCTGATCTGGTCACGGACCTCGCCGGGCTCGTCGCCGCCGACCCAGCCGTAGACCCGGATCCGGTCCCGGACCGGGCCGCCGAGCAGCTGGTGCACGGGCGCGCCCCAGTGCTTGCCGGCGATGTCCCAGAGCGCCTGGTCGAGGCCGGCCACGGCGCTGGCCAGGATCGGCCCGCCCCGGTAGAAGGAGCCCTTGGTGAGCACCTGCCAGTGGTCCTCGATGCGCAGCGCGTCGCGGCCGATCAGCAGTTCGGCGAGCTGGTCGACGGCGGCGCGGACGGTCTCGGAGCGCCCCTCGCAGGTGGCCTCGCCCCAGCCGACGACGCCGGATTCGGTCTCCACCCGGACGAACAGCCAGCGGGGCGCGACCAGGAAGGTCTCGATGCGCGCGATGGTGGTCACGGTGCTCAGCCCTTCGTCGCGCCGGCGGTCAGGCCGGAGACCACGTACTTCTGCACGAACAGGGCGATCACCATGATCGGCAGCGTGACCACAGTGGCCGCCGCCATGAGGCCGCCCCAGTCGATGCTGGCGTACCCGACGAAGTCGAAGATCGCCACCGGGAGCGTCTTGGTGTCCGCGCCGGAGAGCACCAGGGCGAACATGAAGTTGTTCCAGGAGAAGATGAAGGACAGGATGCCGGCCGTGGCGATGCCCGGCACGGACAGCGGCAGGGTGATCCGCCGGAACGCGCCGATGTGGGTGAGCCCGTCGACCAGCGCCGCCTCCTCCAGCTCGTCCGGCAGGCCGTCGAAGAAGCCCATCATGATGTAGACGATCAACGGCAGTGAGACGAACATGTGGCTGAGGATCAGCACGGTGAAGCCGCCGACCAGCTGCAGGTTCGAGAAGACGTAGTACCAGGGCACCAGCAGCGAGACGCCGGGGATGACCCGGGCCATCAGCACCACGAGGGCCGACTTCTTCATGTTGAACCGGCTCATCGAGTACGCGGCCGGCACGCCGAGGATCAGCGACAGCACGGTGGCGGCGAACGCCACCCAGAGGCTGTTGCCGATGAACGAGACGTAGTGCGACTGCTGGAGGACCTTGGTGTAGTTGTCCAGGGTGGGCGAGAAGACCAGCGCCTTGCCGGTGTCGTAGATGTCGACGTTGGTCTTGAAGGACGCGGCGATCATCCACAGCAGCGGCGCGATCAGCGACAGCACCACGACGACGAGCGCCACCACCCGGAACACCCGGTACGCGGGACTGGCCTTCATCGCTTGGCCTCCTTGCGCCGCGCGGTCAGGGCCCACATCGACCCGATGATGATCAGGAAGAAGAGGATGAGGACGGTGGAGGAGACGCCGTACTCGTTGTAGTCGAAGCTCAGCCCGTAGGCGTACACGTTCAGGGTCTCCACCTCGTGGAAGGAGCCGCCGCCCTTGCCCTTGGTGGCGTAGAGGATGTCGAAGGTCTTCAGCGCGTCGATGCCGCGCAGCAGGATCGCGACGATCACCGTGGGCATCAGGAGCGGCAGGGTGACGTGCCGGAAGCGTTGCCAGGAGCTGGCGCCGTCGATCCGCGCCGCCTCCTGGGGTTCCTCGGCCAGCGAGGTCAGCCCGGCGAGCAGGATCAGCACCACCATGGGGGTCCACTGCCAGACGTCGATGAAGATCGTGGTGGGCAGCGCGGAGTGCTGGCCGGCGAGCCACGGCTGCGGGCCGATGCCGACCCAGCCGAGCACCTGGTTGGCCAGGCCGATGTTCGGGTCGAAGATGAGCCGCCACATCATGCCGACCGCGACCGGGGTGGCGACCAGCGGCATGAGGATGGCGACCCGGACCCACTTCTGGCCCTTGAACGGCCGCCACAGCAGCAGCGCGACGGCCATGCCGAGGACCACCTCGAACAGCAGCGCGACCACGGTGAAGGCGGCGGTCCGGCCGACGGCCGGCCAGAACCGGTCGGTGTCCGACAGCACGTCGAGGTAGTTCTGGAAGCCCACGAACTCGCTCTCGGCGCGGACGGAGCCCTCGGCGTCGGTGAGGCTGAGCCAGGCGGTCCAGCCCAGCGGGATCACGATCAGGGCGGCGACGAAGGCCATCGCGGGCGCGGCGAACAGCCACTTGCGGTGGTCGTTGGCCCAGCGCGCCCAGCCGGGCGTGTCGGGCATGACGCCGGCGCCGCCGGGGGCGCGGCTGGGTGTGGTGACGGTTGCCATGGGATCTCCGGGGTGGGCAGGCCGGCAGGGGTACGCGGGTGGCGGGGCGAGCCGCCCCACCACCCGCGCGCGTGTTACTTGGCCTCGTCGTCCAGGAACTTCTGGAAGGCCTCGTTGGCGGTGTCGGCCGCGGCCGCCGCGTCCTTGCCGGTGATCGCGTCGACGATCGGCTGGCCGACGAGCTCGCGGGCCTGGCCCACCTTCACGACCACGGGCCGGTCGTGGGCGACGCCGTCCTTGGTGCTCGCCGTGATGGCCTCGACCAGGTCCTTCGGGTAGTTCGCGGTGCCCTCCGGGTTGGCCCAGACCGAGGCACGGGCGCTCGGCACGCCGGCCTTCTGCTGGGCCAGGGTCTGCTCCTTGCCGGTGGCCCACTCGATGAACTTCCAGGCGTTGCTCTTGTTCTTCGAGGCGTCGTTGACGCCCAGCGCCCAGGAGGGGATGTTGTACGGCTTGGAACCGGCCGGGCCGGCCGGGAACGGCGCGAACCCGACGGTGTCGGACACCTTGGACTTGGCCGGGTCGGTGGCGTTCTTGTAGAGCGAGTTGGCCTCGGTGTAGAAGGCGGCCTTGCCCTGGGTGAAGATGGCCATCGCCTCGGGCCAGCTCATGTCGGTGCTGACGTTGGCCGGGCCGGAGTCCTTGATGAGGCTGCCGTAGAAGGCGTACGCCTGCTTGGCGGCGTCGCTGTTGACGGTCGCCTTGCCGCTGCCGTCGACGAAGTCACCGCCGAAGCTGTAGAGGAAGCTGGAGAACTGGGTGACCGCCGGCGACTTGCCGGTGCGGGCCACGAAGCCCGCGGTGCCCGGGACGCCGGCCTTGATCTTCGCGGCCGCGGCCTTCAGCTCGTCGAGGGTCTTCGGCGGGGCGCTCAGGCCGGCCTTGGCGAGCAGGTCCTTGCGGTAGTACAGGACCTCCTGCTCGGTGATGATCGGCACGCCCACCGGCTTGCCCTCGTAGGTGGTGGCCTGGACCGGGCTGGGCTGGAAGTCGGAGTAGTCCCAGTCCTTGTTGGACTTGACCTGGTCGGACAGGTCGGCCAGGTACTTGTTCTTGGCGAAGAGCTTCCCCTCCTGGAGGGGCCGGTACATCATCACGTCGAGGTCGGACGAGCCGGCGTTGAGCTTGACGTTGTACTGGTCGGAGAGCTGGTCCTCGCCGAGCTGGGTGATCTCGACCTTGAGCCCGGTCTGCTTCTCGAACTCGGGCAGAGCCGCCTTGATGTTCTCCGTCCACACGTGGTTCGCCAGGGTCACGCGCACCGTCTTGGACGCGCCGCTGTCGTCGCCACCGCCGCCGCAGGCGGCCAGGCCCATGGCGGCGACCACGGCCAGAGACGTACCGAATATCGATCGACGTCGCACGTCATCTCTCCTTTTCTCGTGGTCGCCGCCCCGGGGGAAGAGCGCCACAACGCTGTAACGTCCGCTTAACGACGGGATGCTAGGCCGAAAAAGCTGATTTATTCAAGGGGTGATTGCCAACTGATATGCTCCGACCCGTGGATCACTCCTCCTCCGGGGGCGAGACCGGGCTGCACGCCCGCGTACTCGACGAACTCGGCACGGCCGTCTGCGGCGGCGAACTGCCCGCCGGCTCGGTGCTCAACATCGACGAGCTGGTCGACCGGCATGCGGTCTCCCGATCGGTGATCCGCGAGGTCCTCCGGGTGCTCGCGTCGATGGGCCTCATCGAGACGCGGCGCCGGGTCGGCGTCCTGATCCGCCCCGCCGAGGCGTGGAACGTCTTCGACCCGCAGGTGATCCGGTGGCGGCTCGCCTCCGCCGGCCGGATGGCCCAGCTCCGCTCGATCACCGAGCTGCGGACCGCGGTCGAGCCGCACGCCGCGTGGCTGGCCGCCCGCCGGATCTCCCCCGACGACGCCAGCGACCTGGTCGGCATCGCGGCGAAGATGTGGGCCGCCGGGCAGGCCGGGGACGAGGACCGCTTCCTGCGCCTGGACATCGAGTTCCACCGGCGGGTCCTCGCCGCCTCCGGCAACGAGATGTTCGGCAAGCTCCGGGAACTGGTCGCCGAGGTGCTCACCGGCCGGCACCACTACCACCTGATGCCGCACCACCCCGATCAGCAGGCGTTGCAGCTGCACGCCGACGTGGCCTCCGCGTTGCAGCGCCGCGACGGCGAGGCGGCCCGCCGGGCCATGGTGCAGATCATGGAGCAGGCGTTCGACGAGATGAAGTCGATGTGGGAGCAGACCACCGAACCGAACCCGGTGGGCTGACCCTCTCCCCCACCGGCGGTCCGCGGCGTACGCTGGGCTCGGCGCAGTCCTGCGCCCCACCTCCAGCCCGGTGCTCACGCCACCGGCTCCGCGGAGGCAAAGGGGGCCCCGAGCCCTCGGGACGCGGTGCCGTCCGGCCCACCCGACATGCGCCACCTGCCCACGGCGAGGTCGACCGGGAGCGTGAGTCCCTGCGACCGCGCCGTCGACAGGGAGCATGCGATGACGACTCAGAGGTCGTTCAAGTCCCGGGTACGCGCCCGGATGGCCCGCACCGGCGAGAGCTACACGACGGCCCGCCGGCAGTTGCTCGCCCGGGCCACGGCCGACCCCGCCCCGGCGCCCACCGTGGACGCCGGCCGCGGCCAGCAGGACCGGATCTCCGCGGCGCTGCTGCGCGAACGGACCGGCCGCGACTGGGACGAGTGGTTCGCCCGCCTCGACGCGTGGGGCGCCACCGGTCGGAGCCACACCGAGATCGCCCGCTGGCTGGTCACCGACAACGAGGTGCCGGGCTGGTGGGCGCAGACCGTGACCGTCGGCTACGAGCAGGCGCGCGGCCTCCGGGCACCGGGCCAGCGCCGCGGCGGCGGCTTCGAGGCCACCGGAAGCCGCACGGTGGCGGTGCCGGTGACGGTGCTGTTCGAGGCGTTCGCCGACGAGGCGGTACGCCGGCGGTGGCTCCCCGACGTGGCCGTCCGGGTCCGCACGGCCACCGCACCGAAGAGCTTCCGCGCGGACTGGGCCGGCGGGCCCAGCCGGATCGTCGTCGGCTTCTCCCCGGTGAGCCCGAACAAGGCCCGGGTGGCCGTGCAGCACGAGAAGCTCACCGGCGCGGAGGAGGCCGACCGGCTCAGGGCGTACTGGCGGGACCGCCTCGCCGCCCTGAAGCAGCTGCTGGAGCAGCCGGAGGCGACCCGGTGAGCGCCGGGACGTTCGTCAACCTCCCGGTGGCCGATCTCGACCGGGCGGTCGAGTTCTTCACGGCCCTGGGCTTCACGGCCCGTCCGCGGCACCCCGGCGGCGACAGCGCCCAGCTCACCCTCGGCGACACCACCCACCTGATCCTGCACGACCCCGCGGCCTTCGCCGCGTTCGCCGGGGCCGAGGTGTGCGACACCGCCACCAGCCGGGAGGTGATCGTCGGCCTCGGCGTCGACCGGCGGGAGCGGGTGGACGCGCTGGTCGACGCGGCGGTCCGCGCGGGTGGCACCTCGCTCGGCCCCGGTCAGGACCTCGGTTACCTGTACATGCGCGGGTTCCGGGACCTCGACGGCCACCAGTGGTCGTTCCTGCACCTGCCCGGCTGAGTCGGTGGTGGGGCCGGCGGCCACCCGGCCGCCGGCCCCACCGTCAGCCGAACGCGACCGCCGCCAGCCAGCGGTCCAGCAGCTTCGCGTCGCCGAGCACCTCGACGACCGCGGTGTCGACCGGGCGGCGCCGGTAGACCATGAGCAGCAGCTCGGTCACCGGGCCGCGGACCGCCACGGCAGCCTTCTCGTGCGCCCGCCGCCAGGCGAGGGTGTCGCCCGTGAGGTCCACGAGCCACTCCGCGTCCAACTCGGCGGGCACGTCGGTGGCGTGGAGATGCAGGGTGCGGCCGGGCCCGAGCAGGTCACGCCGGTGCGGGAAGATGTCCAGCATCTGCGGCAGGGAGCCCAGCTCCAGCCACTCGTCCAGCGCGTCGACCGCCACCGCCGGGTCGACGGCGAAGTCCACGCCCAGTGCGAGGGCGGCGTCGGCGCGGTGCAGCAGCGTCTCGTTGGCGAACCGGCGCGCCCAGAACACCCCGGCGGCCGGCACCGGCATCGGCGTCCAGGTGGTCACGTCCGGGCCCGCCTCGCCGAGCGCGTCGGCCAGCGCGGCGCCGCTCTCCACCAGCCAGGGACCGACCACCGCCGGCTCCTCGTCGGCGTACGGGGACAGGTCGCGGAAATGGGTGTCGGACGGCGGCCGTTCGGCGCGGGTGCGGACCACGTCGGCCGCCCAACGCTGGCCGCCGCCGAGGTGCCGGGCCAGCTGGCCCACGTTCCACCCTGGGCAGGACGGGACGGGCGTGGTCAGGTCGGCGCCGTCGAGGTGGGTGCGGAGCAGGTCGCTCTGGGCGACGATCTCGGCGCGGTGGCGGTCGAAGCTCAGGGCGGCCATCCGCCCAACCTAGCCCCGGGCCGGCCGCCCCGGCGGGAGCCACCGGTGGGCGTTTCGTCCTGCTGCGGCCGGGTCAGGGCGTGCGCGGCACGGGCTGGGCCAGCGCGCCGATCTCCCGCGGCAGCTGGGCCAGGGCGTGCTCGAACTCGTTGTGCCCGACCACCCGGTGCAGGGTCTGCAACACGGCCCTCGCGCCGCGCTCGGCCAGGTCCGGCGCCGTCCCGGCGCGCTCGGCCACCCGGCGCAGGAACTCGTCGTACCCGAACGCCTGCGGTTCCTCTGGGCGGGCCCGGGCCAGCAGCGGGCGCAGCTCGTGCGCCACGTGGTCGGCCAGGTCCGCCGCCTCGCCGCCGCTGATCCGCTCGGCGAGGGTGCGCAAGGTCGCCTCGGTCAGGGATCGCGCGGTGTCCGCCGGCACGCCCGCCCGTTCGGCCACCTTCGCCACGAACTCCAGCTCCGCCATCGTCGGTCCTTCCGTCCCGGAGACGGGTGGCTACCCGCCGACGACCACCACAAACGACCGCCGTCCGGGCGAAAGACCGGAAACCTGCGCCGGCCGGGGCCATGATCGGGATGTGGCCGCCAGGATGCCGACGCTCGTGCCGCCGATGCTCGCCGCCCTCGGCGCGCTGCCCACCGGGCCCGGCTGGGGCTACGAGTTCAAGTGGGACGGCGTGCGCGCGATCGCGTACGTCGCCCGCGGGCTGCGGCTGCTCAGCCGCAACGACCGGGACGTCACCGGGGCGTACCCGGAGCTGGGCGAGCTCACGGACCTCCTGGCCGGGCGACGGGCGGTGCTCGACGGCGAGATCGTGGCGCTCGACGCCGGGGGCCGACCCAGCTTCTCGGCGCTCCAGCGGCGGATGCACGTGCGGGCGCCTTCCGCCACGCTGGTCGCCTCGACCCCGGTCCGGTACTACCTGTTCGACCTGCTGCACCTCGACGGGCGGGACCTCACCACCCGGCCGTACACGGAACGGCGGGCGGCCCTGGAGGAGCTGGGGCTCAGCGGCGAGACCGTCGAGACGCCGCCCTACTGGACCGGCGAGGCCGGCCGGGACCTGGCCACGGCGGCGGCGGACCTGGGCCTGGAGGGGGTGGTCGCCAAGCAGCTCCGGTCGCCCTACGAGCCCGGGCGCCGGGGCGCGACCTGGGTCAAGGTGCCGCTCAACGACACGGTCGAGGTGATCGTGGGCGGGTGGAAGCCGGGTTCCGGCCGGCGGTCCGGCGCCATCGGGTCGCTGCTGCTCGGCATGTACGACGAGCACGACCGGCTGCACTACATCGGGCAGGTGGGCACGGGCTTCACCCAGGCCGTGCTGCGTGACCTGGCCGGCCGCCTGGAGCCGCTGACCCGGCCGGACCCGCCGTTCGCCGCGGTGCCGCGCGAGCACGCCCGCCAGGCCGTCTGGGTCGACCCGGTGCTGGTCGGTGACGTCACCTTCCGGTCGTGGACGCCCGACCGCCGGTTGCGCCACCCGTCCTGGAAGGGACTGCGCAGCGACCGGGACCCGGCGGAGATCCGGCTGCGGCGCTGACCCCGCTCCGGCGCCACGAGCCCGGGCACCGGATTCCCGGGACGACGCGGACTGCGCCGGGCGGCCGTCAGGCCAGGGCGCGCGCCGCGCTGACGATCGCGAAGGCGCCGATGCCCGCCCGGTCCATCTGCTGCGCCGGGGTACCGGAGCCGGGCAGCCCGCGGACCGCCAGGTGGCGGATCCGCACGGGCTCGGCCAGGTCGGCCAGCTCCTCCAGCACGGCGGACCCCAGCCCGCCCTGCGGGTAGTGGTCCTCGACCACCACCAACCGGCCGCCGGTGTCCCGCACGGCGTCGAGCAGCCGCTGCCGGTCGACCGGCTTGACGGAGTAGAGGTCGATGACCCGCGCGTCGATGCCCTCCCGGGCCAGGTCGTCGGCGGCGGTCAGGCAGTTGTGCACGGTCACCCCGGCGCCGATGAGCGCCACGTCGGTCCCCTCGCGGAGCACCTTGCTGCCCCCGATCGGGAAGGCGTCGCCGTTGTCGTAGAGCACCGGGTACTTGCCGCGGGTGGTGCGCAGGTAGCTGACGCCCTGGCAGTCGGCCATGGCGGCCACCAGGGCCGCGCAGGAGACCGCGTCGCTGGGGTAGAGCACTGTCGACCCGTGCACGGCGCGCAGGGCGGCGAGGTCCTCCAGGCCCATCTGGGAGGGACCGTCCGGGCCGATCTCGACGCCGGCGTGCGAGCCGGCGAGGGCGATGTCAGCCCGGGAGATGCCGGCCATCCGGATGAAGTCGTAGGCGCGGGACAGGAACGCGGCGAAGGTGGCCGCGAAGGGCCGGTAGCCCCGGACCCGCAGCCCCACCGCCGCGGCGACGAGCTGCTGCTCGGCGATGAACATCTCGAAGAACCGGTCCGGGTACGCCTCGCCGAACTTGTCCGACCGGGTGGAGTCGCTGACCTCGCCGTCGAGCACCACCACGTCTGGCCGGACGCCCAGCGCGCGCAGCGCCTCCCCGTACGCGTTGCGGGTGGCCACCTTCGCCCCCTTCTCGTACCGGGGCAGCTCGGGCGCCTGACCGGCGGGGGCGGGTGCGGGCGGCGCGGCGGCGGGCCGCGGCCCGGTGACCCGGATCGACCGCACACCGCCCAGGCCCTGGACGGCCCGCTCGGCCTGCTCCGGTTCGAGCGCCTTGCCGTGCCAGTCCGGCCGGTTCTCGATCTCCGGCACGCCCTTGCCCTTGACCGTCCGGGCGAGCACGACCGTCGGACCGGTCGCCTGCCGGGCCTGTCCGAACGCCTCGTCGATCGCGGCGAGGTCGTGACCGTCGACGACGAGCGGGTGGCACCCGAACGCCTCGACCCGCCGGCGGTAGGTGTCCAGGTCCCACTCCAGCTCGGTCGGCCCCCGCTGCCCGAACCGGTTCACGTCCACGATCGCGGTGAGGTTGCGCAGCCCGAAGTGGCCCGCCTTGTCCAGGGCCTCCCAGATGGAGCCCTCGGCGGTCTCGCTGTCGCCGCAGAGCACCCAGACGTGGAACGGCACCCGGTCCAGGTACTGCCCGGCCAGGGCGACGCCGACGCCGACCGGCAGCCCCTGGCCGAGCGAGCCGGTCGCGACGTCCACCCAGGGCAGCACCGGGGTGGGGTGGCCCTGGAGGCGGGAGCCCGACTGGCGGTAGCACTCCAGCAGCTCCTGCTCGCTGATCGCGCCGGTCGCCCGGAAGACCGCGTACAGCAGTGGCGAGGCGTGGCCCTTGGAGAAGATCAGGTGGTCGTTGGCGCGGTTGCCCGGGTAGGACCAGTCGTAGCGCAGGTGGCGGGCGACCAACACGGCGAGCAGGTCGGCGGCGGACAGGCTCGACGTCGGGTGGCCGGAGCCGGCCCGGGTGCTGCACCGGATCGAGTCCACGCGGAGCTGGGCCGCGAGGTCCGCCAGTCCGTCCAGTTCCTCGTCGCGCAGGGTGCGCTCTGCTTCCATCGTCACGCCGCGTCGCCTCCGTCCGGGTCGGGCCACCGCGCCGGCCACTTCCGCCCATACGGTAATCATGAAACAGCCGAATTTTCGGGTAACGACCTATTCGACGGAACCCGGCGGCCGGGACGGCGGGTGCCCAGACGACCGGCCAGGAGCAGGTACGGCAGCACGGCCACCGCGAACGCGACCGCGTGACCGGCGGCGCCCGCGACGACGCCGTACCCCGCGTAGACCCCGATGATCGCCAGGTCGGTGGCCATCCCCGCCACCGAGGTGACCGTCGCCCGGTCCGGCCCGCTGATCCGGGCCTGGAGCCGGACGTCGGCCAGCACGGTGGCGAGCTGGAACGCCGCGAACGCGACGCCCACCAGCACGAACCCGGCCGGGTGGCGGACCAGGGCGCCCGCAGCAAGGGCCAGCGCCGCGCTGGCCAGCAGGGCGGCGAAGCCCCGGTCGCCCAGCCGCTCCCCCACCGGGGCCAGCAGACCGCCCACGGTGGTGCCGGCCCAGACCAGCACGAGCAGCAGCGGCACGGTGGCCGCCGGGATCCCGGTGTCCCGGGCCAGCAGCGGCGTGTACTCGTCCAGGGCGCCCCACACCGCGGCGACCGCCGGCACCAGCAGCAGCGCGGCCCGCACCGACCGGTCGGCACGGGCCTCGGCCAGCCCGCCACGCATGCTGCTCCACCAGCCCGGCTCGGCCGGGTCGAGCTCGTGCGGGTCGAGCCCGGTCGGATCGGGCCGGGTCGGATCGGGCCGGGTCGGATCGGGCCGGGTCGGATCGGGCCGGGTGGCGCCGGCCGTGCCGGCCGGGGTCGCACCGGCCGGGACGTGGTGTGCCGGTGCCGCCGCCCGGTGTTCGGGGAACCGGGTGGCGACCGCCGCGGCGGCCAGGCACGCCGCCACGCTCGCCGCGCCGACCGCCGGGTAGCCGCCGAGGGCCAGCACCGGAGCGGCCAGCCCCATGGCGCCGACCACCCCGAGCAGCTCGGCGGTCCGCGCGCGGCCGGCCACGCGGGCGTACCGGCTGGCGGCGCCCAGCCGGTCGAGTTCGGTCCAGACCAGCGCCTCCAGGGCGCCGGAGCGCAGCGCGCCGCCCGCGCCCCAGAGCAGGAAGCCGACGGCGAACGCCGGGTAGGACGGTACGAGCACCCAGAGGGCGAAACCGGCGGCCGTCAACAGCGGGGCGAGGCAGAGCAGCAGCCGCCGGGAGACCGCGTCGGCCCAGGCGCCCGAGGGCACCTCCAGCAGGATGCCGGCGGCCGACCAGAGCACGAAGAGCGAGGAGATCTGCCCGACCGACAGCCCGGTGTCGGCGAAGAGCAGCGTGTAGACCGGGTAGAGCAGGACCAGGTCGGTGAGGAACGCGTAGGCGTAGAGCGTGGCGGCGAGCCGGCGCTCGGCGGGCACGCGCGCGGAGACGATGAGCATGAGGGCCTTCCCACGGGGACGTGACGGACACCGGACGTGCGGTGTCCGCGGTGGCCCGCGGGCTCGACCCTCGGCAGGGCATCAATGTCGCCAGTGCATGCGCCGATCCTAGCCGGGCGCCCGGTCCCCACGCCGCCCCGCGCAGACGAACCGGGGTGGGACCCCGAAGGGCCCCACCCCGGTCGGCGTGCGCTCGGTCAGCGGCGGGAGCGGTCCACGTCCGCCTGCGGGATGACCATGGTGGCCTCGCTGTCGGCGGCCTGCGTGGCCGTCGGCTGCCGCGGGGTGGTCGGCTGGGTCCGGTCCGGGTCGCCGTACGCCGGCACCGGCTGGGTCGGCTCCGCCGCGCCGTACGGGGCGACCGGCTGGGTCCGGTCCGATTCGGCCTCGCCGGCCACCGGCCGGGTCAGCTCGGCCTCGGCGTAGGGGCCGGCCGTGCCGAACCGCGCCTCGACGTCGCGGCGCCCGGCCTGGTACGCCCGGGCGTGCGTGGCGATCGTCCGCGACTCCTCCTCGGCGCGGGCCAGCCAGTTCTCCCAGCGGCTCTGCATCGGGCGGACCAGGCCGCCGCCGACGCCGACGACCAGGATGCCGCCGATGGTGGCGAGCACGGCGATCAGCACCGGCGTGGTCACCGTGGTGGCGACGCCGATCTGGTTGAGCGCGGCGATGACGCCGAGGCCGAGGATGAACACCGAGGCGATGTTCGCCAGGACCCGGCCGTAGGACAGGCCGCCGAGGGCGCTGGCGATGATGTCCTTGACCGCCTTGGCGATGGCCGCGGCCACCACCACGATGACGATGGCGACGAACGCCCGGGGCAGCCAGGCGACGACACCGTGGATCAGGTCCGAGATCGGGTTCGGGCCCCAGATGCCGAAGGCGAGCTGGAGGGTGACCAGCAGCACCGCGTAGTAGGCGAGCTTGGCGACGATGTCGCTGGCGTCGTACTTCGAACGCGCCAGGGCGGTCTTGATCCCGCCGCGCTCGACGGCCCGGTCGAAGTGGACCCGCTCCAGGACCTTGTCCACGATCTTCAGCACGGCCTTGGCGACCAGCCAGCCCACGATCAGGATGGCGACGAATGCGACCGCCTTGGGCAGGAACAGCATCACCGAACGGAACGCGTCACCCACCGCGTCCCCGAAGTTGTCTCTCATCGAAGGGCCTCCACGCACAGGGTCAGGGTCGGTTCGCTTGGAGCTACCCTGTGCGGCCGCCGGAGAAACGCGGTCAGCCGCCGGGGCAGCGGTAGCGGACCTGCGTGCCGGCCTGCACCGGCGACGGTTCGATGATGTTGACGGTGGCGCTCTCGGTGGTCGCGCCGATCCCGCTGAACGTCCACTTGAGGGTGAGGGTGGCGGTCCGCTGGCCGCGCGCGACCCGCTCGGTGAGCAGGCCGCCGGGCGGGGCGTCCGAGCGGAACCACTGGTAGCGGATCACTCCGCCGCGCCCGTTGGTGCGCACCGTGGCCACCACGTCGACCGTGACGTCGCAGGCGACCCCGGGCGGCCGGGGCACCGCCACGGTGACCCCCTCGACCTCCAGCGGTTGCAGCCGCTGCCACAGGTAGAGGCCGACCACCACCAGCAGCGCCGCCGTGAGCACGGTGGACAGCACCGAGACGACCCGGCGCCAGACCGGGCGGGACGGCCGCGCCGGAGGCAGCGACGGCCAGGCCGGAGCGGGCGGCGGCGTGGCCGGCACGCCCGGCCCGAAGCGCAGTTCCCCGCCGGGCGCCGGCGCCGCGGCACCGGTCACCGCCCGCGCACCCACCGTCGCCTCCCGGTACGCCCCGGCGGTCGGCGCGTCCCCGGCCACGGCGGCCGGGTGCTGCCGGGGCGACGCGGTGAAGGTCGGCTGGGCGGGCCGCGGTGCGTGGCCCGCCGGGGCGCCAAGCGGCGTGGTCGGCTCCGACGCGTCGGCGAGATGCACGGTCGGCCGGGGCACGGCGCCGAAGTGCACGGTCGGCTCGGCCCCGCCGGTCGGCGCGGTGAAGTGCACGGTCGTGTCGGGGCCGAGGGCCGAAGCGGTCCGGTCGGGTGCGCCGAGGTGCACGGTCGCGTCCGGGCCGAGGTGGACGGTCGCACCGGACCGGGAGACGTCCGGACGGCCGTCGTGGCCGAGGTCGACGGTCGCGCTGGGGTCGGCGGGCAGCGCCCGGGTGGGCAGCGCCTCGGTCGGCTCCTCCGGCCGGGTCACGCCGGCCGTCCCCGGGTCGCGGTGGGGGTGTGGGCAGCGGGCACGGTCTCCACTCCTAGCCGGGGGTGCAGTAGTTGTAGAGCGTCACGTACACCGGGGACGCCGAGGTGGTCGCGTTGCCGGCGGCGTCGACGGCGGTGACCTCGATCGGGATGCGGGTGCTCCGCCTCGGCGCCGGCAGCGGGCCGAGCGTGCCCCGGAACACGCCGCGCCCGGCGGAGGCCATCGAACCCGTGCCGGTGGCGCCGCCGAGGGTGTAGCGGAAGGTGACCGTCAGGGCCGCCGGGCCGCTGCGGTCGTCGGTGACCGTGGCGGTGACCGTGCTGGTCTTGTCGCCGTACGGGCAGCCCTGCGGTTCGAGCTGGCCCGGGTCGGCGGCGACGCCACCGACGGTGGGGGCGGTGACGTCGGGCGGGGGTGGTGGCGCGGTGCTGGCCGGCGGGGTCGGTGCGGGCGCGCTGGTGCGTACCGGCGAGGGGCTGGGCGTCGCGGACCGGGAGCCGCTCGGCGTGGCGCTGGGGGCGGCGCTCGGCGTCGCCGACGGGGTGGCGGTCGCGGTCGGCGCCGGGGTGCCGGTCGGGGTGGCGCCGCCCGGTCCGGTGGTGGTGCCGGCGACGGCCGGGCCGGTCGGGCCCTCGGCGGCGGGCTCCTCGTTGGCGGCGTAGCTGTAGCCGGCGCCGCCGGCCAGCAGGGCGGCCACCAGGGCGCCGCCGGTCAGCGCGGCCCGCGCGCGGCCCCGGCGGAACCGGCCGCGGCCCGTCGTCGCGCCGAGCGTGGTGCTCGCCAGGCTCGTGGCGCCGCCCGCGCCGTCGGGGAACGGCCACAGCGCGGCGAGCAGGGCGGCGCGGCGGGCCAGCTCGCGCACCCCGCGCTCCTCCCACTGGCCGCCGTAGCCGGCGCCGGCCACCCGGTCGAGGAGTTCCAGGAACACCTGGGCGGGCTGGGGCCGCTCGCCGGGGCTCTTGGCCATGCCGTGGCGGAGCAGCTCGTGCACCGGCGCGGGCGCCGGGTCGGTCGGGATGGGCGCGGACGCGTGCTGCTCGCGCAGGGTGAGCAGGTCCCGCCCCTCGTACGGGGGCCGGCCGGTGAGGCACTCGAAGAAGGTGGCGGTGGCCGCGTAGATGTCGCAGGCCGGGCTGGCCGGGGCGCCGGTCCACTGCTCCGGCGCCATGTAGCGGGGGGTGCCGGACACGGTGGTGTCGGAGCCCTGGCCGACCGGCACGGCGATGCCGAAGTCCGCGAGCTTGCTCAGCCCCTCGCCGGTGACCAGCACGTTCTCCGGCTTGTAGTCGCGGTGCACCACGCCACGGGCGTGCGCGGCGGCGAGGCCGGCGAGCGAGCCCTTCAGCACGCAGAGCGCCGCCTCGGGGGTGGTGGGGCCGTGCGCGCGCAGCATCTGGCGCAGCGAGACCCCGTTGACCAGCTCCATGACGATGGCCGCGCCGTGCGGCGACTCGACGTACTCGTAGAGGCGGCTGACGTGCCGGTCGTCGATCTCGCCGAGCAGCCGGGCCTCCTCGCGGAAGGCCGTCCGGAAGGACGAGTCGGCGCCGATGTCGCGGACCAGGTACTTGATGGCGACCGGGGTGCCGGTGGCGTCGTGGGTGGCGAGCACGACGCTGCCCGACGCACCGGCGCCGAGCCGACGGACCGGCGTGTAGCCGGACAGCTGCCAGCCGCTCATGCGACGGCCTCCACACCGTTCCAGGGGCGGGTGTCGGCCTCCGCCTCGCTGGTCATTCTGGTCGCGCCGACGGCGGCGTCCATCGGCGCAACGGATGCTTCCGCCTGTGCGGGCGGATGGTCGGGAACGGACACACCGCCACTGCTAGCAGACCCCGGCAAGCCCGCGGGTCAGATGGCGGTGGCCTGAACGACCTTCCACTCGCCGTGCACCGGGACCAGGGTCAGCACCACCCGGTTCTGGTCCACCTTCTCCCCCGCCGTGGTCACGTTGCGCCGGTACTGGTTGAGGTAGAGCAGCAGCTCCACCCGGTCCGGCTCGGCGTCGACCACGCCCGTGGCGGACACTTCGGCGAGCACCACGGCCTGCTGTTTCGTGGCGGTCGCCTTGAGCGCCGAGGTGGTCTGCGCGTACTCGTCGGCGAACGCGCCGGTGGCGAACGTGCGGCCGTTGGCGACGCTGTCGTCGAAGGTGCGGTAGTCGTACGAGAAGAGGGCCTTGGCGGCGGCCGGCGCGGTGGCCAGGGCCTGGCGGACGGCCTGGTCGCGCTGGCCGGCGCGGTGGTCGGCGATCCAGCCGGCCACCGTCACGGCGGCGGCCAGCAGCAGCGCGACGACCAGCAGCGGCACGGGCCGCGGCCGGGGTCGGCGCAGGACGGTCGGTAGGCGCATCGGTCTCCTCCTGTCGGTCATCCGACGAACTGGAGCCTGGTCACGAGCCAGTCCCCCGAGTCCCGGTCCCGGATCAGGTCGAGCTGGATCCGGTAGTGCGACGGCCGCCCGTCGGGGGCCTTCACGTTGCGGACGGTGGCGTCGACCGCCACCAGCACCACGGCGCGCCGCCGGTCGCCGGAGACGAGACCGGCCCGCAGCACGGTCCCCTGTGACTGGACCTTGTTCTCCACCACCGCGGAGCGGACCTGGGCCTGCCCGCGGGTGAACTCGTCCTTGAAGTCCCCGGTGGCGCCGGCGGTGATCCGGCTCAGGTCCCGGTCGACGCTGGCCGCGCTGACCGAGACGAAGTTGACGGCGGCCTGCCGGGCGGCGGCCACGGCCTCCCGGCGGGCCTGGTCGGTGGCCCGGTCGACGTACCAGCGGTGGCCCTGCACGCCGGCGCCGGCCAGGGCCGCGGCGAGCAGCACCACGAGCAGCGCCACGAGCACCCGGCCGCGCCGGGTCGGGGCGGTGCCGGCCGGGCCGGCGGCGGCGTCCGGGTCGGCGGGCTGCGGCTCGGGTTCCGGCTCGGGCAGGTCCTCGACCGCGGCCGGGTCGCCGACGACGGTGAGGTCCCCGGCCTCGATCGGATCCTCGACCGGTTCCCGGTCGAGCCGTTCCAGCACCCGTTCGATCGGCTCGGCGGATGCCGGGACCGCGCGGTTGACCAGGCGGCGGCGCGGTGTGGCCGGGCCGGCCTTCGCGCCCTTGATGACCTTCAACGTGGTGTTCCTGCGGCTGGGCACCGCCACCTCCTCGGGTACGCCGGTCACGGGGTCACCCCGGCGAGCAACAGCTGTTTCCAGGACTGGGCCCCGGCGGTGCGGTACTGGCCGCCGGTGCCGCCGAACTGCAACGGGCGGCCGTCGGCGCCGAGCACCAGGCCGGTGGCCGGGTCGTACCCGGGATCACCGCCCCGGTCGGCCGCGGGCGGGGGCGCGGGGTCGGCGCCGGAGGGCCGGGGCGCGTTCCCGGCGCCGCGCACGCTCGCCCCGCCGGCCCGCTCGGCCGCGTCGCACCGGGTGGCGCCGCCGGAGTAGACACAGGACGGCGGGTTGCCCAGGTTGACCACCAGGCCGAGGTGGGCGGTGCCGTCGCCGGGGGTGACGGTGTACCCGCCGGCCACCGCGATCGGGTAGACCACCAGGAGCTGCTCGATGCCGGGCAGCCGCCGCGCGGCGATGCCGTTGACGGTGACCAGGTTGCCGAGCAGCACGCCGACGTCGGGTTCCAGGCCGCGCAGCAGCGCCCGCAGCTCGGCACCGGCCGGCGGTCCGCCGGCCAGCAGCCGGCGCAGGTCGGGGTCGGCGGAGCGGAGCGTCGCGGCGAGCTGCGCGAGCCCGGCCGACCAGCGGCGCAGCGCCTCGGAGGACTCGGCCTGGGTGGTCAGCACCGTCCGCGCGTCGCGGATCAGCGCGAGCGTCTCGGGCAGCCGCCGGTCCGCCTCGGCGAGCAGGGCGTCCCCGGCGTCGAGGAGCCGGGCGAGGGCCTGCTCGTTGCCCTCGAACGCGGTGCCCAGCTCGGTGACGAGGACGGCCAGGTCGTCCGGGTCGACCGAGCGGACCAGCGCGTCCAGGTTGGACAGCAGGGTCTCGGGGGCCAGGGGGAGGCCCGTCCGGTCGGCCGGGATCACCGACCCGTCGGCCAGGTACGGTCCGCCGTCGCGCTCGGGGCGCAGGTCGAGGTACTGCTCGCCGACGGCGGAGCGCTGGGCGACCACGGCGCGCAGCGCGTCGGGGACCCGGACGCCCCGGTCGAGGCGCAGGTCGGCGCGGACCGCCTCACCGCGCAGGGTGACCGCGGTGACCCGGCCGACGGGCACGCCGCGGTAGGTGACCGGGGCGTTGGCGAACAGCCCTCCGGCGCGGGCCAGGTCGACGTGGACGACGTAACCGGTGTGGAACAACCGGTCGCCGAGGCCGACGTAGCGGACACCGACGTAGCCGACGCCCAGGATGCTCACCAGCACGAAGGCGAGCACCTGGAGCTTCACGGTGCGTCCGATCACGGGATCAGCCCTCCCCCGAGCACGTCGGTCAGGCCGCCGACCTGGCCGAGGACGGCGCCGGTCACCGGCAGCACGCACTCGGCGGTGAGCACGGTGCCGTCGGGCAGTTCGGTGCCCGCGGGGAGCGCCGTGCCCTGCGGCACGAGTCCCTTGGGCAGCAGCAGCCCGCCCAGCGGCACGGTGGAGCCGGGCTTGAGCAGCTTGCAGCCGGCCGGCAGGCCGCACTCCTTCGGCGGGGTGAAGACGGCCGGGAAGTCCTTCAGGTCCGGCAGGCACTTGAGCAGCGGCAGGTCCGGCAGGCCGGGCAGGCCGGGCAGGACGCCGCCGGGCTTGGCGCCGGGGCGCGCCGGGCTGCCGGTGGCGGGCGGCCGGGGTCCCGTCGAGGTGGCCGGCCGGGACGTCCGCGGCGCCGGGCCGGGCGCGGCGGCCACCAGGTTGGCCAGGATGCTGGCGGCGTCCAGGTCGGCCGTGATGGACAGGTTCACGAAGTCGCCGACGATCGCGCCGGTGACGTTCGGCGGGAACGGGAACGTGAGCATGAAGTCCAGCGACTTCGGCAGGTCGTCGCCGGCGCGGGCGAGCTGTTCCAGGATCGGTTGCAGGGCGGTCACGGAGGCCACCGTGTCGGCCCGGCTGCGCTCCACCACCCGGGTGCCCACGGTGCCGAGCCGGCCCAGCGCGGTCAGGGCCTTGGTGAGCTGGGCGCGTTGCCGGGCCAGCACGGTGAGGCCCGGGGCGAGGGCGTCCAGCGCGTCGCCGACGACCTGGCGCTGCCGGGCCAGCCGGCCGCTGAGCCGGTCGAGCGCGTCGATGGCCCGGACGATGTCGGCCTTCTGCCGGTCGAGCCCGCCGAGGAACGTGTCGAGCTGGGTGAGGGTGTCCCGCAGCGCCGGTTCGCGGCCGGCCAGGGCCCGGTTCAGCTCGGCGTTGATGGTGCGGAGCTGGGCCAGCCCACCGCCGTTGAGCAGCAGGCCCAGGGCCGCCAGGACCTCCTCCACCTCGGCGCCACGGGTGGTGCGGGACAGCGGAATGAGGTCGCCGTCGGCCAGGTCGCCGCGGGCCGGCTCGGCCGGCGGCGGGGCCACCGCCACGTACTTCTCGCCGAGCAGGCTGCTCTGGCGGACGGCGGCGGTGGCGTTCGCCGGCAGCCGCACCGCCCGGTCGATGCGCAGCCGGACCCGGGCGTGCCAGCCGTCCAGCGAGATCTTCTCGACGCTGCCGACGGTGACGTCGTCGACCTTGACGGCGGCCCGGGGGACCAGGTCCAGCACGTCGGTGAACTCGGCGGTGACCGTGTAGCCGGGTCCGGCGGGCCGGCCGCCGGGCAGTGGCAGGTCGGCCACCTCGGGCAGGCCGCAGCCGGCCGGCAGCAGGGCCACGGCCAGCGCGCCGGCCAGCAGCCGCACGCCGGTCCACCGGGCCGGCCGGGCGCTCACGCCGGGCCCCGCAGGATGCCGCCGAGCGTGGGATCGCTCGGGATGGAGGAGCCGCCCGGCGCCTCGTCGGCGGTCGGCGCACCGGGGGAGCTGATGGATCCCGGTGAGGACCCGCCTCCCGCCGGGGCGCCGGGCGGCAGCTTGAGCAGCTTGCGCAGCTGGTCGGTGAGGGGCAGCCCGCGCTGGCGCAGGGTCTGCGCGAGTTTGGTGCAGATCGCCGGCACCTGGGCGACGGGAAGCTGGTCGGCCATGAGCGAGCAGGCGAAGGTGGCCGGGTCGTACGGCCCGAGCGGGTTGTCGCGGGTGTCCAGGGTGCCGGAGCGGGGGTTGTAGGCGAGGTTGAGGTTGCCGATCGCGAGCGGCGCCACGTCGAGGATCTGGATGACCGCCTGCTGCTGGCGGACCAGCACCCGGGTGATGTCGGCCAGCGCGGTGACGTTCGAGGTCAGCGCGGTCCGGTTCTGCCGCACGAAGGTCGTCACGTCGCCGAGCGCGCCGGCCAGGTTGCGCATCGCCCGGGCCAGCTCCTCCTTCTCCCCGGCGAGCTGCTCGGCGACGTCGGCGAGCTGCTGCTGGAAGCGGCGTACCTGCTGGTCGCTGCGGGCCAGCGTGGTGGTGAAGCGTTGCAGGTTGGCCACCGTGCCGAACAGGTCGCCGCGCCCGCTGGACAGGGTGGTCAGCGCGCGGGACACCCCGTCGAGGGTGTCGTGCAGCTCGGCGCCGTTGCCCTCGAGGTTCGCCCGGCCGGTCGCGACCAGGCCGGACAGGGCCCCGTCGGCGTTGGCGCCCTCCGGGCCGAGGGTCCGGTTGAACTCGTCGAGCGCCGCGTAGATGTCGTCGATCTCCATGGGCGCGGCGGTCCGGTCGACCGGGATCCGCGCGCCGTCGCCGAGCTCGGCGCCGCCGGTGTACGCCGGGGTGAGCTGCACGTACCGGTCGCTGACCACGCTGGGCGGGACGATCAGCGCCTGCGCGCCGGCCGGCAGCCGCAGGTCCGGGTCGTAGCGCATCTCGACGCGGACCACCCGCCCCTGCGGGACCACCTTCTCGACCTCGCCGACGCGGACGCCCAGGATGCGGACGTCGGAGCCGGCGTAGACGCCGACCGCGCGGGTGAAGTAGGCGACGACCCGCCGGTCCGGGGGTTGGTGGCGCCACACGGCCGCCCCGACGGCGACGGCGGTGAGCAGCACGGTGGCCGCGGCGAGCGGCCGCCGCCAGCGCTGGATCCGACCGGGCATCAGCGACCTCCGGTGGCGGCGGGCAGGTACGGCTGGAGCAGTCCGTCCACGTACGAGTCGAACCAGCGCCCGTTGCCGACGACGTTGGCGAACGTGGTGACGAACGGGCCCATCCTGCGGATGGTCTGCTCCAGGTCGTCGCGGTTGCGTTGCAGCACGGCGACGACGTCGCGCAGCTTGCGCAGCGCCGGTTCGAGCCGGGTGCGGTTGTCGGCGACCAGCCCGGAGAGCTGGGTGGCGAGCTGGTCGGTGCCGACCAGGAGCTGGTGGATGGCGTCCCGCCGCCGGCTGACCTCGGCGAGGAGCTTCTCCCCGTCGGTGACCAGCTTGCGGAACTCCTCGTCCCGTTCGGCGAGCACGCCCGTGACGCCCCGGGCCCGGGACAGCAGGGTGCGCAGCTCGGCGTCCCGGGAGGAGACGGTGCGGGACAGCCGGGACAGCCCGGTGAGTGAGGTGTTCACGCTGGGCGGGGTGTCGGCGAACGTCTCCGACAGGGTGGTGAACGCCCGGGCGAGCTGGTCGGTGTCCACCTTGTCGAGGGTGTCGGCGAGGCCGGTGACGGCCTGCACCACGTCGAACGGTGCGGCCGTGCGGTCCAGCGGGATCTGCCCGCGCTCGGGCAGCTTCCCCGGGCCGGCCGGGGCGAGCGCCAGATACTTCTGCCCGAGCACCGTCTTGATCCGGATGGTGGCGCCGGTGTCCCGGCCGAGGCGTACGCCGTCGTCGTCGACCCGGAACCGCACCCGCACGTACGGCCGGGGCTCGCGGGCCAGTTCCACGGCGGTGACCACTCCGACCCGCACCCCGGCCACCCGCACCTCGTTGCCGGTGGCCAGGCCGCTGGCGTCGTGGAACGCGGCGGCGTACGAGCGGCCGGTCAGCGCGGCGATCCGGTCGAGCTGGAACGCGCCGAGCAGGGCGGCCACGAGCACGGTCAGCCCGACCGCGCCGACGACCACGGGATTGCGTTCGCGGAACGGTCTCACCGGGCACCTCCGGTGGCGCAGCGGGCGGCCGTGGCGTCGACGCCGGGCACGGTGAGCGGCGCGTGGCCGTCGACGGCGAGCCGGCCGTCGAAGTCGCAGAGGTAGAAGTTGAACCAGGAGCCGTACGAGGCGACCCGGGTCAGCGACTCGTAGCGTTGCGGCAGCCGGCCCAGGGTGGCGTCGATGACGGCGGAGTTGCGGTTCAGCGTGCCGGCCAGGTCGTCGAGGGCGCGGACGTCGGCGGCGAGCGGCGGCCGGGTCTCGCGCAGCAGCCCGGCGGTGGTGTCGGTCAGCTCGCCGAGGCTGACCAGCGCCTCGCCGATGGCGGTGCGGTCGGCGGAGAGCCCGGAGACGAACTGCTGGAGCTGGGTGACGCTCTGGTCCAGTTCCCGGTCGTGGCCCGCCAGGGTGCCGAGCACCTGGTTGAGGTTGGTGACCACGCGGCCGATCACCGCGTCCCGGTCGGCCAGGGTGCTGGTCAGCGAGGCGGTGCGCCGCAGCAGGCTGGCCACCGTGCCGCCCTCGCCCTGGAGCACCTGGACGATCTCGTACGCCAGCTTGTTGACCTCGGCGGGGTCGAGGGCGGTGAACAGCGGCCGGAAGCCGTTGAACAGCACGGTCAGGTCCAGCGCCGGTTTGGTCTGGGCGAGCGGGATGAGGCCGTCGGCACGCAGCGGGCGGGGGTCACCGGGGCCCTCGGTCAGCGCCAGGTAGCGCTGGCCGACCAGGTTGCGGTAGCGGACGGCGGCGCGCACGCCGACGGCCACCGGCACCGTCCGGTCGACGGTGAAGGACACCTCGGCGGTCGTGTCGTCGACCACCCGGATGCCGGAGACCTTGCCCACCCGCACCCCGGCGATCCGCACGTCGTCGCCGGGGAGCAGCCCGGTCACGTCGGTGAACCGGGCCCGGTAGGTGGTGCCGCCGGGCGGGAACGCGCCGAGGGTCTGCGCGAGCAGCGCGGTGGCCAGCAGCGTGATCGCCGCGAACACCAGCAGCTTGACCAGTGCGGGGGTCGTCTTCCCGGTCATCGGGCGGTCACCACCGCTCCGCGCAGCAGCGGGCCCCAGAGCAGCACCGCGATGTCGGGCACCTCGGCGGGCGGTGTCCCCGTGATCCCGCCGACGAGCGGCTTCACCAGCGCCCGCTCCTCGCCGGTGCCGGCCCGGCCCATCGCCGGGGAGGCCGGCGCCGCGGAGGCCCCGCCGGCCGGCACGCCCACGGGCAGGGGTTTCGGGGTACGGGTCCCGCCGTAGTCGTAGCCGTCGGCGACGGCCACCTCCGGTGCGGGCACCTTCGGGTTCGGCAGGCCGTGGCAGTCCGGGCCGTTCTGCGCGCCGTAGACCGGCTCGTCGCGGCCCCGCTCGTAGGGGCCGCCGTCGCGGGTGACCTCCAGGGTGATGTGCATCCGGCCGCCGCTGAAGACCTCCTCGACCCGGGGTTGCAGGTCGACCAGGCCGTGCACGAGGCACGGGTACTCGGGCGCGTAGGCGGCGAGCAGTTCCAGCACCGGGCGGCTGACCTGGCCGACCCGGATGAGCTGGTCGCCGTTCCGGTCCAGGAACCCGCGGGCGGTGTCGGCCGTGTCGGTGGTGTCGGCGAGGAACGCGGCGAGCTGGTCGCGCTGGTCGCCGACGGTGCGCGCGGTGACGGTCACGTCCCGCAGCAGGGCCAGCAGGTCGGGCAGCGCCGCGTCGTAGCTGTCCAGCACGACGGCGAGCTGCCGCAGGTCCTCGGCGACGGTCGGGAGTTGCGGGTTGAGCTGCCGCAGGTAGGCGCCGAGCCGGACCAGGTTGGCGCCGAGCCGGTCGCCGCGCCCCTCCAGGGCGGTGGTGATCGCGCCGAGGGTGGTGGCGAGCTGGTCGGGGCGGACGGACTGGAGCAGAGGCAGCGCCTCGTCGAGCACCCGTTCCAGCTCCACGGCGGTGCGGCTGCGGTCCTGGCTGATCACCGCGCCGTCGCGGATCGGCCCGGCGGTGCTGCCCGGGGGCGGGACGAGTTCCACGTACCGCTCGCCGAAGAGGGTCTTGGGCAGCAGCCGGGCGGTCACGTCGGCGGGGATCCGGCCGGTGGTGGCCGGGTCGAGGGCCAGCCCGATCACCGCGCCGTGCCCGTCGCTGCGCACCGAGCGGACGCCGCCGACCACCACTCCGCGTACCTTCACGTCGGCGCCTTCCAGAAGGTGCAGGCCGGCGCGGTCGGCGCGGAGGGTGACCCGATCGACCGGGGTGAACGCCCCGCGGTACTGAAGGACGGCGGCGGTCAGCGCCGCGGTGAGCAGGGCGACGAAGACGAGGCCGAGAAGACGGTGTCGCATGGTCACCCCGCGATCCGGACGGTGGTGGTGGCGCCCCAGATGGCCAGGGACAGGAAGAAGTCCACGACGTTGACCGCGACGATCGCGGTCCGCACGGCCCGGCCGACGGCGACGCCGACCGCGGCCGGCCCGCCCTGGGCGGTGTAGCCGTACCAGCAGTGCACGAGCACCACGATCACGCTGAACACCAGCACCTTGCCGAAGGACCAGAGCACGTCCGCGGGCGGCAGGAACAGGTGGAAGTAGTAGTCGTAGGTGCCGGCGGACTGTCCGAAGTAGCCGACCGCGATGGTGCGGGTGGCCAGGTAGCTGGCGAGCAGGCCCAGCACGTACAGCGGGATGACCGCGATGAAGCCGGCGATCATGCGGGTGGTGACGAGGAACGGCAACGAGGGCACGCCCATCACCTCCAGCGCGTCGACCTCCTCGGAGATCCGCATGGCGCCGAGCTGGGCCGTGAAGCCGCAACCGACGGTGGCCGACAGGGCCAGCGCGGCGACCAGCGGCGAGATCTCCCGGGTGTTGAAGTACGCCGACACGAAGCCGGTGAAGGCGCTGCTGCCGATCTGGTCGAGCGCCTGGTAGCCCTGGAGCCCGACCTCGGTGCCGGTGAAGAAGGTGAGGAAGCAGATCACCCCGACGGTGCCGCCGAGCACGGCAAGCGCGCCGGTGCCGAAGCTGACCTCGGCCAGCAGCCGGACCACCTCACGCCGGTAGCGGCGCAGGGTGCGCGGCGCCCAGGCCAGCGCGCGCAGGTGGAAGGCGAGCTGCCCGCCCAGGTCGTCGAGATACCGCAGGACCGCCACGTCAGCTCCCCTTCTGCGGGACGACCTGGAAGTACACGGCCGTGACCACGAAGTTCAGCGCGAACAGCAGCATGAAGGTGATCACCACGCTGCGGTTGACCGCGTCACCGACGCCCTTCGGCCCGCCCTTCGCGGTCATCCCCTGATGGCTGGCGACCAGCGCGGCGGCGGCGCCGAACAACAGCGCCTTCACCTCGCCGACCAGCAGGTCGGGCAGTTGCCCGAGGGCCTGGAAGCTGGCCAGGTAGGCCCCGGGCGTGCCGCCCTGGAGCACCACGTTGAACGCGTAGCCGCCGGTCACCCCGACGACGCTGACCAGGCCGTTGAGCAGCACCGCGACCAGCATCGAGGCGAGCACCCGGGGTACCACGAGGCGGTGGATCGGGTCGATGCCGAGCACCTGCATGGCGTCCAGCTCCTCGCGGATCTTGCGGGAGCCGAGGTCGGCGCAGATGGCCGAGCCACCGGCGCCGGCGATGATCAGCGCGGTGACGATGGGGCCGGCCTCGCGGACCACGGCGAGCACCGAGGCCGCGCCCGTGAACGACTGCGCGCCGAGCTGGCGGACCAGCGAGCCGAGCTGGAGCGCGATCACCGCGCCGAACGGGATGGAGACCAGGGCGGCGGGCAGGATGGACACCGAGCTGATGAACCACGCCTGCTGCACGAACTCGCGGACCTGCACCGGCCGGCGGCCCAGCCCGCGGAGGGTGTCCAGGCAGAACGCGAAGAACTCGCCGGTGTTCCGCACGGCGGCGACGGGCGCGCTCATACGGCCACCTCCTCGCTCGGGTCGGCCGCCCAGCGGCCCTCGAACGACCCGGGTGGCGGGGTGACGCCGTGCTCGCGGCACCACTGGCCCGGTGGGCGCTCGGCCGCGCGCGGCCGGCCGTCCGACGGGGGCAGTTGCAGCGGGATCGGCGGCAGCGGCGGGAGTTCCGCGCCGGACTGGGCCTCGGCCGCGAGTTCCTCGGCGTCCTTCTCCTCGGCCATGCCGATCGGGCCGATCCGCTGGGCGTTGAGGAACTGCCGGACCACCGGCTCCGTGCTGGACAGCAGCATCTCCCGCGGCCCGAACATGGCCAGGTGCCCGTGGTAGATGAGGCCGATGTTGTCCGGCACGGTCCGGGCGGTGTTGATGTCGTGGGTGACGATCAGGAAGGTCGCCCCGGTGCGCTGGTTGAGGTCGACGATGAGCTGGTTCAGGTAGGCGGTGCGCACCGGGTCCAACCCGGAGTCCGGCTCGTCGAAGAGGATGATCTGCGGGTCGAGGACCAGCGCCCGGGCCAGCCCGGCCCGCTTGCGCATCCCGCCGGAGATCTCGCCGGGCAGCTTGTGCTCGGCCCCGACCAGGCCGACCATCTCCAGCTTCTCGGTGACCACGGCCCGGATCTCCGACTCGGACCGGCGCGTGTGCTCGCGCAGCGGGAACGCCACGTTGTCGTAGATGGTCATCGAGCCGAACAGGGCGCCGTCCTGGAACAGCACGCCGAACAGCTTGCGCACCTCGTACAGCTCGCGCTCGGAGAGCTTCGGCAGGTCCCGGCCCTCGATGACGACGGAGCCCCGGTCCGGCTTCAGCAGGCCGACCAGGGTCTTGAGGAACACCGACTTGCCCGTGCCGGAGGGTCCCAACAGGACGGAGATCTCCCCGGCGGGCAGGGTCAGGGTGAGGTCCGACCAGACCGGGTGCCCGCCGAAGGACTTGGTCAGTCCGCGTACCGCGACCTCGACGCCCATCGTTCCCCTCCCTTCGTGTCTCACTGGGACATCGGGCGGGGCCGGACGGACGCAACAACTACTTTCCGTGACCCTTCGAGGACGACCGGCGAGCTATGCAAAACCCCGGAGGTGTCGATAACGTGCCGGAAACCGGCCGGCGATGAGGATGTTCCACGAACGCCATGACGACAGTGATCGAGTCCGAGCTCGTCCGCCGGGCCGCCGCGGGCGACCCGGCGGCGGTCGAGGAGTTGCTCGTCGGCGTACGCCCGGGGCTGGTCCGCTACTGCCGGGCCCGGCTGGGCCGGGTGGGTGGGGCGTACACCACCGCCGACGACGTGGCCCAGGAGGTCTGCGTGGCCGTGCTGCGCGCCCTCCCCCGCTACCGCGAGCAGGGCGCCCCGTTCGCCGCGTTCGTCTACGGCATCGCCGCGCACAAGGTGGCCGACGCCCAGCGCTCCGCCGTCCGCGACGCCGCGGTCACGCCCACCGACACTCCGGTCGACCGGCCGGACGCCGCGCCCGGCCCCGAACAGCAGGCCATGGCGAGCGACCTGGCCCGGCGGCTCTCCGCCCTGCTCGACCGGCTCCCCGACGTGCAGCGGGAGATCATCCTGCTGCGGGTCGCGGCGGGGCTGTCCGCGGATGAGGTCGGCGGCATCGTCGGCATGTCGGCGGCCGCGGTCCGGATGGCCCAGTCCCGCGCCCTGGCCCGGCTCCGTACGCTGGCCGGGGGCTCTCTGGACGAGGTGGCGGCATGACCGGGCGGACGTCGGGCGACGGCGACGAGGCGATGGACCTGGGGACCATCGCCCGCGACGACGCGCTGCTCGACGCGCTCGGCCGTGGCGAGGCCGTGCCCGCGGACGACGCGCTCGCCGGGCTGCTCGCCGCCTGGCGCTCCGAGCTCGCCGAGGAGCCGGCGACCGCGGTACGCCCCGGCGCACCCGCCCCCGCCGACGAGCCGTCCCCGCGACGGGTGATCCGCCGTCCCCGCCCCTGGACGCTGCGGCTGGCGGCCGCCGCCGTGGCGCTGCTGGCCCTGGTCTCCGGCCTCGGCATCGGCAGCCGCGACGCCGGACCGGGCAGCCCGCTCTTCTCGCTGACCCGGCTGCTGCACCCCCAGCAGGCCGAGGTGCGTGGCATCGAGGACACCATCGACCGGGCCCGCACGGCCCTGGACGCCGGCCGGCTCGACGACGCCGACGTGCTGGTCGCGCAGGGCCGGCGGGATCTCGCCCGGGTCGAGGACCCGGCGGACGTCACCCGCCTGGGCGCCGCGCTCGACGTCCTGGCCCGCGACCTGGCCGCGGCCCGGGCGGTGACCGCGCCGCCGAGCACCGCGCCGGCCGCCACCACCGCCGCCCCGGCCACCCCCGCGCCCACCGCCGTGCCGAGCCCCACCACCAGGGGTACGCCCCGGCCCGGCCCCGCCACCTCGGGCGGTGCGCCGAGGCCCGGGTCGAGCGGTTCGCCGGCCCCGGCGGACAGCCCGCTGCTGCCGCTGCCCAAGCCGCCGCTCCCGCTGCCCTCGGTGTCGATCTCCGGGCTGCCGCTGCCCGAACTGCCACTGCCTACCGGCGGCGGCCTGCTCGACTGAGCGCCGCTACGGCCGGACGACGCCAACGCCGGCGGCCCCCGGTTGGTGATCACTCTGCCGAAGCCCGCCGCGACGGTCGCCGCGACGGAGCAGGCGGCCGGGCGGGCGGGCGCCGGTGGCCCCGGCGCAAGCCCGGGGCCACCGGCGGCGGCTCAGCCGGCGGGGTGTTCCCGGTCGGCGGCCCGGCCCAGCGCGACCATCCGCAGCGTCTCCTCGCGCCGGCGCACCAGCAGCACCCCGGCCAGGAAGGTCACCGGCGGCACGAGCACCAGGATGAGCCACTGGGCCGGCACCAGCGGGATGGCGTGCCCCATGTGCACGGTGGACACCGCCCACCCGGCCAGCGTGGTGTCGATGACGAGGGCCAGCGCGACGACCGGCGCCAGCAGGACGGCGATCCGCCGGCGTACCGGGGCGGCGAGCGTGGCCACGGCGACCACGACGGCAAGCGCCGCCGCGCCGAGCCCGGCCACGTAGAGCCAGATCACCAGCTCGCTGCGGGCCTCCAGTCCGTAGAAACTCTGGTAGGTCGTCGAGGTGTCCGTCGCGTCGAACAGCGGGCTGGTGACCCGGTTCAGCTCCAGCAGGGCGAGCGCCGCGACCGGGCCGGCCACCAGAGTGGCAACCCGCCGTGGCCGCAGCACCGCGAGCGCCCGGCGCGGCGGCGCCGGCAGGGTCAGCGCGGCGGCGGCCACCACGGCGAGGGCGGCCTGCGGAAGGGTGTCCACGACGTATCCGGGTTGGTCGGCGACGCCCGGCCCGACCAGCACCGCCCAGCCCGCCACCCCGGCCCAGGCCAGGCCCGCGGCCACCCGGGGCAACCCGGCCAGCGCGGTGACCGCCACCGCCGCCCAGCCGGCCACGCGCAGCCAGTCGACCGGGTCGGCAGCGGGAGGTCGGAACGGCGGCAGAGACGGGTCGACCAGAAGCTGGTCGAGCAGGTGCCGCCCGGCCGCGACGCAGAGCACCAGCGCCACCAGGACGCCGGTGACGGCGGCCGCGTCGGCCCAGGCCGGCTCGGTGAACCCCCGTGCGCCCACGCGCAGCCGGGCCCGCAGGCCGGCACCGACCAGGTCGACCGTGTCCCGCAGTCCGGGCCGGGTCTGCCCCGGCCGCGCGCCGGCCAGGAGGACGGCCACCATCTCCTCCTCGTACACCCGGCGGTGTTCCCAGGGATGGACGGCGAGCAGCCGGCGGTATCGGCGCTCCAGCTCGGCGGCGCTCACGCCACCCCTCCCCCGGGCAGCAGGCCGGCGGCGCGCAGCCGGCGGCCGGCCGTGTCGGCGTGGCGGCGCAGGCGGGCCACCTCGTCGGCGAGCCGGGTCGCGCCCAGCGCGGTGAGCCGGTAGTAGCGGCGCAGCCGGGACTGCACCACCTCCTCACGGTCGACCTCGATGAGGCCGTCGGCGCGCAGCCGGTCGAGGACGGCGTAGAGGGTGCCGGCGCGCAGCCGGACCCGGCCGTCGGAGATGCGCAGCACGTCCTCGATGACCGCGTAGCCGTGACGTGGTGTCTCGGCCAGCGCGGTGAGGATCAGGAACGTCGGTTCCCGTAGGGGGCTGTCGGTCACGCGGACGAGCATATACCGGCTATCGGTATATGCACGCCACCCGTCACTCGGCCGGTCGCCGTCCGTCCCCGTCGGCCGCCGCCGCCGCGACGTTCTCGGTGACCGGCCCGAGCACCGGCCCGACGGGCGTGGCCTGCTCCGTCGGGCCCCGGCCGGCCTGCCCGGCCTGCTCCGTCAGGCCTGGCGCGGCCTGCCCGGTCGGCACGGCCGGCGGGCGTCCGCCGCCGGCCAGCCGGTCGAAGAAGCTCAGCAGCTCCACCGGAAACGGCATGACCAGCGTGCTGTTCTTCTCGGCCGCCACGTCCACCACCGTCTGGAGCAGCCGGAGCTGGTAGGCCCCCGGCGTGTTGGCCATCGCCCGGGAGGCGTCGGCGAGCCGGCGGGACGCCTGGAACTCGCCGTCCGCCGCGATGACCCGCGCCCGGCGTTCCCGCTCCGCCTCGGCCTGCCGGGACATCGACCGCTTCATCCCCTCGGGCAGCGACACGTCCTTGACCTCCACCCGCTCGATGAGCAGGCCCCACGGCTTCTCGGTGGGCGCGTCGATGACCGACTTGAGCTCGGCGTTGATCCGGTCCCGGTCGCGCAGCAGGGTGTCCAGGTCGGCCTTGCCGATCACCGACCGCAGCGCGGTCTGCGCGACCTGGAGCACCGCCGACGGGTAGTCGCGGACGTTGACCAGCACCTTCACGGGGTCGACCACCCGGTAGTAGACGACCGCGTCGACGGTGAGCGTCACGTTGTCCCGGGTGATCACGCCCTGTGCGGGCACCCCGATCACCGTGGTCTGCATGCTCACCCGCACCATCCGGTCGGCGACCGGGATGATCAGCTGGAAGCCGGGCTGCCGGATGCGCTCCAGCACCCGGCCGAAGCGGAAGACGACGCCGCGCTGGTACTGCTGCACGAGCCGGATGCTCAGCGAGGCCACCAGCACCACGAGCACGACGACGATGACCAGCGCGACGACGGCGGCGGCTGCCATGGTCCCCCTCGATCCCGGAGGCGCCCGCCTCCCGGCCGCGCGCGTACCCACTCCCCCGCACTTCACGCCTTGGTGCCCACGCGCACCGGCCGTTCGCCGATCTTGGCGAGCTACCGTCACCAGCGAACGGAAACTCGCCAAGATCCGAGGTCTAGCCAGCGGGCCGGGGTCAGCGGGCGGGGTTGCGCACGTAGGACCGGTCGCGGAATTCGAAGACGACGAGGTCGGTGTCGTACACCTCGCGGAAGTGGCCGCCGTACCCGTCGTCGACGACGTGCGGCGCGAGGAGGTCGAGGATGGTAACCAGTTCGCCCAGGTCGTCGTCGAGCCAGTAGTTGCGGCTGTGCAGACCCCACCGGTATACGTCGCCGGCCGCCGTGAAGCCGACCCGCTGCCGCCGCAGTGACGCCACGTCGCCGCCGGGCAGGTAGCTGTCCGGGTCCGGTGACAGCAGCGGGTACGGGTGCTCGCCCGGGTCCAGCCCGGCGGGCCGCTCGTCGCGCAGCCCGAGATGCCATTGAAGCACGTCGAGCACCTCGGGCGGCGCCTCGTCGTTCAGGAAACAGCTGAAGACGACCTCGTAGTGCAGGCTCACGTGCGCCCTGGTCAGTCCTGCGCCGGGCGATGCTCGGCGATCCACCGCTCCACGTCTCGCTTGCGCCAGACCTTGCCCATCTGGAGAACGGCGACCGGGTCGGGGAATCCCTTGGCGTTCGTGATGACGTTGACGCGCTGGCGGCTGATGCCGCCGAGCATGTCCCGAATCTCCGCCGCGCCGACGAGGTCCATGACATTGACAGTAGACAGCGGCGTGTGTTATGCGTCCGTCAACGTCATAAGACGTTGACAGATGACTACAGCGACGGGAAGCATGAGGGACATGCCCCGGTTAGACGACTCATCCGGCGTCCATGCCCTCCCCGCCCTGCTCGTGCACCAGGCCATCCGTCCGTTCTGGCACTGCCGACGAGGCTGCGGGACCTGGCCGTGCCCGACGGCGAGGCTCGCCCTGCGGGCGAGCTACGACGGCGATCCGGTGGGACTGGCCGTACACATGGCCGGCTGCCTGTTCGACGCCGCGGGCGACCTGTACCGCCTCAACCCGGACGACATGCCCGGTGCCGATGCCTTGTATGTGCGATTCGTGGGCTGGACGAGGCGACGGCTGGTCGAGTGAGCCCTCGTCGCGTCGGGTTCAGAGGCGGCGGGCGGCCGGGATGCCGCGGGGTGGGCGCTCGCGCAGCAGCCAGAGCGGGTTGCTCGCGCCGACGATCTCGCCGTCGCGCCCCCGCACCTGGGTGCGCAGGTAGGTGCCCGCATCGGGGGACACCCGCAGGTCGTGCCAGCCCTGGCGGAGTTGCCGCCACGGGACCTGTCCGATCCTGATCGCCGGGGTCGGGTCCGCTACGCCGGCGCGGTCCACCGCGCCGGTGACCACCTCCAGGGTCGCGCCGGCCGGCAGGTCGGTGGCGCGCACCCGCACGGTCACCTCGGCGGCGCCGGTGGTGACCACGGCGCCCATCGCGCTGCGGCCGCCGAGCTCCAGGTCGAGGGCTCCCCGGTAGCGGGCCAGGTCGGTGAACCACGCCTGCCCGGCACGCAGCGCCGCCACCAGGTCGTCGCGGCCGGTGGACGCCGCCCAGACGTACGTGACGTGCCGGTCCCGCCCCGTCCGCCAGTCGGTGCCGTCGTGGTCGTCGGTCACCCCGACGGCGGTCAGCGGGATCGCGTTGCGGGCCGCCACGTCGTACGCCCAGAGGTGGTCGTCGACCGGGTTGCGACCGATCTCGATCAGGTCAGCGCCGAGCGCGTGCCGCCCCACGAGGAGGCGGGCGAGGGACTCGCGCCGTTCCACGTCGAGCGGGTGGTTCCAGCAGACCACCCCGCCGTGGCCGTGCAGGAACTCCACCATCCGCTCGGTCGCCCCGGCGTCGTTGTCCCGGTACGGCGGCGACGGGAAGGTCGGCAGCGTCTGGTCGCCGCCGAACCAGTTGAGGTGCCGGACCATCGACACCTCGTAGGCGCGATGGTGGGTGACTCCGGGATACTTTCCGGCGTAGCCGCGCAGCACCTCGGCGCGCAGTTCCTCGCCGGCCTGCCCGGCACGCCGCGCGCGGTCGAAGACCAGCCGGTCCACCACGTACGCGCCGCGTGCGCCGGCCGCGACCTGCACTCCGAGGCGCAGCCCGCGCAGCGAGTTGTCCCCGGCGACCAGGTCGGGCCAGAGCCGGCGCACGTCGGCGAGCAGGTCGAGGGTGTGCCGCCGCCAGGCGCCGGCCGGTGCGGGCAGGTCGACCGTCCCGTGCCGGCCGTCGGCGCGGTGCCGCGGCGCCGGCGCCGCCCCGAGGCGGTAGCGGAGGACGAGCTGTCCGGCGGGGCGGCCGGCGCCGGCCGGGTGGTGGGACAGCGCGATCTCGACGATCAGCACGGCGTCCGGGCCGGCGGCCTCGGGCAGGACGTCGAGGTGCAGGGTGGTGTCGGAGATGTTCCCGGTGTGCGTCCAGTTCCAGGCCTTGCCGGCGTACCAGAGGGTGCCGGCGCCCTCGGCGGTGAGCCGCAGCGCGCGGCCGGGGTCGTCGGCGGCACGCGGCGTGGGCACGAAGTCGGCGGCGGAGGCGGTGAGCCGACCGTCGGTGGAGGCCGTCCAGGTCCAGGCGAGCCCGCCCTCGGGCTCCTCGGGCCCGTCGAAATGGACGGTCCGGCGGTGGTCGTGGGCGGCGACGCGGAAGTCGTGGTCGGTCCACCAGAGCACGTCGACGGCGTTGCGGCGGGCCTGGTCGAGGTGGGCGGCGTAGCTGGCGACGCCCTCGCTGAACGAGGCGTGCAGGTGCATGGCCATGCTGATCGGCCGCCGTCCGCGGGCGACCGGCGGCGGGTCGCCGGTGGCGGCCAGGCCGACCGGCACGCCGATCCCGGCGACCGCGAGGCCACCGGCGGCGGCGAGCAGGCTCCGCCGGTCCAGCCGCGCCCGCTCGCCCATGCCGCTCCCCCGCTCCCGTGCCGGCCCGGGCCAGCCTACGGGCGCCGGCGCCGCCCCGGCATCCGGCGATCGTGCGGACGGCGGAGGCCGCCGAGCCAGGTGGAGCAGCAGCCGGGAATGGTTGCCGGGTCAGGCGGCGTAGCGGGCGGCGAGGTCGACGACCCGGCGGGCGGCGGCCACCATGGCCCGGTCGGCGAACCGCCCGTCGGGCAGCACCACGGTCCCGGATTCGCGGGTCTGCGCGTCGGCGACCGCGGCCAGCAGCTCGCGGGCCCGGTCCACCTCCCGTTCGCCGGGTCGGAAGGCAGCGGCGATGACCGGCACCTGGCGCGGGTGGATGGCGGCCCGGCCGAGGAAGCCGAGCCGCCGGCCGGCCACGCAGGAGGCGGCCAGGCCGTCGAGGTCGGCCACGTCGGCGTACACCGACATGGCCGGCGGCGGCAGGCCGGCCGCGCGGGCCGCGACCACGATCCGGCCGCGGGCCCAGAGCAGGCCCTCGTCGTCGGCGACGCCCAGGTCGGAGCGGAGGTCGGCCTCGCCGAGCCCGAGCGAGGCCACCGCCGGGTGGGCGGCCGCGATGGCGTACGCGGACTCCAGCCCGACGGCCGACTCGACCAGCGGGTGCAGCGGGCTGTCGGCCCGGGCGGCCACGGCGGCCACGGCGGCCGGGGACTCCACCTTGGGCAGTCGCAGCCCGGCCAGCCCGGGCCGGCCCGCGACGGCGGCCAGGTCGGCGTCGAGGTCCGGGCCGGTCAACTCGTTGACCCGGACCTGCACGGGCAGCGGCTGCGGGTCGGCGAGGAAGTCGGCGACGGCGTCCCGGGCGTACGCCTTGCGGCCGGCGACCACGGCGTCCTCCAGGTCGAGGATGACCGCGTCGGCGCCGGCGGCGACCGCCTTGGCGAACCGGTCGGGCCGGTCGCCGGGCACGTAGAGCCAGGTGAGCAGCATCAGATCACCCCACGCTCGCGCAGCGCGGCCAGCTCGTCGGCGGTCAGGCCGAGCGCGCCGAGCACCGCCTCGGTGTCCTGGCCGTGGCGGCGGCCGGCGTGCCGGATCTCCCCCGGGCTGTCCGACATCCGGAACGGCACGTTCTGCATCCGCACCTCGCCCAGTTCCTCATCGGGCACGCTGACCACGGTGCCGAGCGCCGCGTACTGCGGATCGGCGAGGATGTCCCGCACGTCGTAGACGGGAGCCACGGCGGCCTGGGCCGCCTCGAACGCGGCCACCACCTCGTCGCGGTCCCGCTTCGCCACCCACGCGCCGACCGCCGCGTCGAGCTCGTCGGCGTGCGCGGCCCGGCCGCTGCCGGTGGCGAACCACGGCTCGTCCACCAGTTCCGGGCGGCCGACGAGCCGGACCACCCGCTCGGCGATGCTCTGCGCGCTGGTGGACACGGCCACCCACCGCCCATCCGCGCAGCGGTAGGTGTTGCGGGGGGCGTTGTTGTTGGACCGGTTGCCCAGCCGGGGCTGCACGTAGCCGAGCTGGTCGTACCAGGTGATCTGCGGGCCCAGCATCGCCATGATCGGCTCGATGATGGCGAGGTCGACCACCTGGCCCCGGCCGGTCAGGTCGCGGCCGCGCAGGGCCAGCATGACGGCGTACGCCGCGGCGAGCGCGGTGACCGAGTCGGCCAGCCCGAACGGGGGCAGCGTCGGCGGTCCGTCGGGTTCCCCGGTGGCGGCGGCGAAACCGCTCATGGCCTCGGCGAGGGTGCCGAACCCGGGCCGGGGCGCGTACGGGCCGATCTGCCCGAAGCCGCTGATCCGGGCGATGACCAGCCGCGGGTTGACGGCGTGCAACTCGTCCGGGCCGAGCCCCCAGCGTTCCAGCGTGCCGGGGCGGAAGTTCTCCACCAGCACGTCGGCGTCGGCGAGCAGCCGGCGCAGCAGGTCGGCGCCCTCCGGCTGCGAGAGGTTGAGCGTGACGGCCCGCTTGTTGCGGCCGAGCACCTTCCACCACAGGCCGACCCCGTCCTTGGCGGGGCCGTGGCCCCGCGACGGGTCCGGCTTGGCGGGGTGCTCCACCTTGACCACGTCGGCGCCGAAGTCGCCGAGGAACGCGGCGGCCAGCGGGCCGGCGAAGAGGGTGGCCAGGTCGACGACCTTGATGCCGTGCAGCGGGGCGGTCGTGGTCACGGGGTCCCCTTCGCCGGGTCGACGGCGGCGAGGAACACGTCCCCGTTGCCGAGCGCGGCGCCGCCGGTGGGTGTGCCGGCGGTGCGGCCGCTGACCAGCAGCCGGCCGTCGGGCCCGACGGTGGCGTAGACGTTCTCCTCGCCGAACGGGTCGGCCGCGTCGTCGCGGGCGGTGCCGTACTGGGCGACGGCGACCTGCCGGCCCTTGGCGTCGAGGCGCAGGGTGAGCACGTCCGCGCCGCCGGCCGGCACGCCGAGGGTGCTGCCGGTGAAGCCGACCACCGCGACGGTGCCGTCGGCGAGGGCCAGCGCGTCGGTGCCGGCGTCCGCGCCGCGCCCGCCGGTGACGGTCCGCCAGCGCTGCGCGCCCTTCGCCGTGTACGCCACGGTGAGCACGTCGCCCGCCGTGGCGCCGGTGGCCACCACCTGGCCGGCGCCGGTGACGGTGACGCCGCCGAGCAGGTCGTCACCCGTGCCGCCGGCCACGGTGAGCCAGTCGCGGGTGCCGTCCGGGGTGAACCGGGCGAGCCAGCCGTCGGCGCCGCCGAGCGGCGTGGTCCCGGGCAGCGCGCCGGAGGTGCCGCCGGCCACGTAGACGCCGTTCGCGTCGGCCGCGACCGCGTACGCCTTGTCCTCGCCGGGGCCGCCGAACTGCCGGGTCCACGCGAGGGTGCCGTCCGGGGCGATCCGGGCGAGCACCGCGTCCTTGTCGCCGGCGCTGGTCCCGCCGAACGCGCCGCTGGTGTAGCCGGCGACGTAGGCCCCGCCGTCGGGGGCGGCGGCGATCGCGTAGAACCGGTCGGCCTTGGCGGGGTCGCCGGTCTGGGTGAGCCAGGCCCGCTGCCCGGTGGCCGTCAGCTTCGCCACGAACGCGTCGTCGGCGGGGCCGCCCGGGTGCCGGCCGTCGAGGTCGCCGCGGGTGTACCCGGCGGTGAGCACGCCGCCGTCGGGCAGGGGCACGGTGCCGTAGAGCCGGTCGTTGGCGGTGGTGCCGAACTGGCTGGTCCACCGGACCGTGCGGTGGTCGGCGGCGAGCCGGGTGACCACGGCGTCGAGGCCGCCGGCGTACGGCTGGCCGGCGACGGCGGCCGAGGCCGCGTAGCCGAGGGTGACGTCGCCGTCGGGATGGGCGGCGACCCCGCCGGCCCAGTCGGCGCCGGCGGTGCCGTGCAGCGGGGCGGGCAGCCCGGCCGGCGGGGTGACGCTGAGCGTGGCGGCCAGGTGCTTCAGGCCGTCGACGAACGCGGGCCGCCAGACGTCCCAGTCGTGCCCGCCGTCGAGGACGCGGAACTCGGCGGCGACGCCGTCGGCGCGGCGGACGGTGTTGTAGAGGGTGGCGGCCTCGTAGTCGAGGTCGTGCGCGGCGTCGGCCGGGTCGGGGTTGACCCACTCGTCGTCGCCCACGGCGATGAACATCCGCACCGGGGACTCCGGGTCGAGGCCGGGCAGCAGGGCCGGGTAGTTCAGCCGCTGGTACACCGCGTCGGAGAAGGGCTGGTCGCCGTCGCCGAACGCGCCGTACTCGCGGGCCGAGGAATCGGCCGGCGGCAGGGGCCGGTAGACGGCGGGGCTGAGCACCAGCGCGTTGGCGAAGAGGTCCTGGTGGGCGAGGGCGTAGCGCAGCGCGCCGGCGCCGCCCATCGAGTAGCCGCCGATCAGCCGGGCGTTCCGGTGCGCGGCGGTGCGGTAGGTGGCGTCGACGTGCGCCACGAGGTCGCGGGTGAGCGCGGTCTCCACCGGCCGGCCGGGGCGGTCGGCGCCGGTGTACGTGGAGTCGACGTACCAGTTGCCGCGCTCGCTCCACGGCGCGTCGGGCAGCACGGCGATCACCGGCGGCACCTCGCCGTCGGCGATGAGCCGGTCCAGGTCGCTCTTCACCCGCGTCCACGCCTGCATGGTGTCGCCGCGCCCGTGCAGCAGGTAGAGCACCGGGTAGCGGGTGCCGGCGTTCGCCGCGTCGGCGTAGCCGTCGGGCACGTAGACGGTGTAGTCGATGCCGGCGCCGAGGGCCGGCGAGGGGGCGGTGGCGGTGGTCAGGGTGCCGGACCGCTCCTTGCCGGCGACGGCGGTCTCCGGCGCGAGGCCGGCCAGCCCGACGGCGGTCAGCAGGGCGACGAGGGCGGCGCCGGGGCGCCAGGCTCTTCTCATCCGAGGGCTCCTTCGGGCAGGTCGGCGGCGCAGCGGAAGCCGATCGAGGTGGAGCGGGCGAGGCCGGCGCCGGTGAGCAGCAGCTTCACCGACACCTCCGGCGGCTGCGGGCCGCCGTCGAGATACCAGTCGGAACCCTCCGCCCGGTAGGCGCAGCCGCCCTTGAGGATGACGAACCGGGTACGCCCGTCGGAGTGCTCGCTCTCGGTCAGGTTCCACACCAGGGGTTCCCGCCGGACCAGCAGGCCCGCCTCGGCGGCCACCTGCCACTCGTCCTCGGTGGGCAGCCGCAGCCCGGCCCAGTCGGCGTACGCGCGGGCGTCGGCGAGGTCGACCCCGGTGACCGGGGCGTCGGCCGGTCCCTGCCCGGCGGTGAACCGTTCCGGCCGCGTCGGCCGGTAGCCGGTGGCGGCCAGGAAGCGGGCGTACTCGCCGTGGGTGACCTCGTGGGTGTCGATGGCGAAGCGGCCGAGCCGGACCTGGCGGCGCAGCGTGCCGGTGTGGTGCAGGCGGGGCGGCAGCGGCTTCCACTCGTCGACGTACGGGGCCTCGCCGTAGAGGCCGGTCTCCCGGACCCGGTGGCGCACGGTCAGCTCGTGCCGGCCACCGTCGACGGTGACCATGCCGTCCGGCAGGGCCGCGAGGGGCGACCACGGGGTGCGGGTGCGCACGGCGGCGCGGGCCGGGAAGGACGGGTCCCCGGTCGGCGGCTCGTTCCGCGGCACCGGGGTGTCGGTGGCGACCACGGCGGCGATCGCCCCGGCGGGCAGCGCCCCGCCGACCGCGACCCGGCCGCCCTCGAGTTCGGTGACGGTCAGCTCGGCGCCGGTGACCAGGTCGACGAAGCGCCCCGGCCGGGCCTCGGTGAGCAGCCACGGGCCGTCGTGGTCGGCGCCCCGGTTGACCACCGTCCACAGCGGCTGGTCGTCGTGGGTCCAGCGGGACGCGTACACCTGGCCGGCGCCGGGGTGGTCGGCGAGCGGGACCCAGTCCTCGGCGCGCAACCACGCGGCGTGGCTGGCCTGCACCCGGCGCATGGCCCGCAGCACGGCCCGGTCCCGCTCGTTCCAGCCGACCCAGACGCCGAAGACGCTCTCCCAGACCAGCACGCCGCAGCCGTTGAGCCAGGCCGAGTGCAGCTCGTCGAGGTGGTCGCGGTGCCAGCGGCGGGTGTGGTGCAGGATGTGCCGGCGCTCGAACCACTTGGCCCGCAGCACGCCGGGGGTGTCGGAGTCGGCGAACCACTGCGCCCAGGACATGGCGTGGTCGGCGATCCGGGCCAGCGGCACCCGGCTCTCCCCCTCCAGGACCATGCCGGGACGCACCGCGTCGAGGGCCTTGCGCAGCTCGCCGGCGCCCTCCTTGAGGGTGTCCAGGAAGACCCCGTCGACGCCGAGCCGGCCGGCCAGCGCGGCGACCTCCTCGGCGTCGGCGCCGGGCTCCCGCCGCGTGCCGGTGTCCCACGGGTTGTAGTCGACGAACACCCGCACCCCGGCGTCCTGGAACGCGCGGACCACCTCGGGCAACTCGGGCACGTCGCGGTACCAGTCGAACTGGTTGCGCTCGTCCAGGCCGATCACCGGGTACGCGTGCCAGAGCACCACCCCGTCGAAGCCGCCGAAGTCCCGCCGCGCCGCGTCGAGGAACGCCGCGACGGTGAACTCGCCGCGGTCGTGGTCGTAGAGCGTCTCGTCCCAGAGCCAGGCGAGGCAGACGCTGAAGCAGTCCCCGGCGATCTCGTCGTAGTGCTCGCCGGTGTAGCCGATGCGGGCGCGCGCGTCGGCCCGCCACCGGGTGAGCTGCTCCCGCCAGGCCGGCCAGTCGGCGGGGTCGTCGGGGGCGGCGAAGATCTTCGCCTCGTCCAGGGTGGTCAGGTCGGCGTGCGCGCCGAGCGGAACCTCGGTGGGCCGGTCGATCGGCCGCGGCACGTACGGGTTGAAACTCACTGGACCTCTCCGTAGGTGGCGGCGGCGAGCGCGTCGATGGCGGCCCGCTCGGGCAGGGCGGTGGACGCGCCGGGGCGCTGGGCGCAGGCCGCGCCGGCCGCGCACGCCCAGCGCAGCACGGGGGTGGCGGTGTCCCCGGTGAGCCCGCCGCGCTCGGCCAGGGCGACCGCGAGCGCGCCGGTGAACGCGTCGCCGGAAGCCGTGGTGTCCACGGCGTCGATCGTCGGGGCCGGCACCTCGATCCGGGCGCCGTCGCGGTCGGCGTAGGCGGCGCCGCGCGCGCCGAGCGTGAGCACCACCCGGGGCACGAGGCCGACCAGGGCGTCGAGCAGCGCGGCCGGCTCGTCGGTGAACACCCCGGCGACGACCGCCGCCTCGTGCTCGTTGACCACCAGCACGTCGACCACGTCGAGCAGCTCGGTGGGCAGCGGCCGGGCCGGGGCGGCGTTGAGCACCACGGCGGCGCCGCCGGCGCGGGCCCAGCCGGCGGCCCGGGTGACCTCGGCCAGCGGCACCTCCAGTTGCAGCAGCAGCACCCCGGCCGCCGCCACCACGTCGCGGTCGCCGTCGTCGAGGGTCAGCGCGCCGTTCGCCCCGGGTGCGACGACGATGCAGTTCTCCGCCGCGTGGTCCACGGCGATCAGCGCGACCCCGGACGGCCCGTCGACGGTGCGCAGGCGGGTGACGTCGACATCCGCGGCGGCCAGGTTGTCCCGCAGCAGCCCGCCGAACCCGTCGCCGCCGATCGCGCCGACGAAGGCGCAGTCCGCGCCGGCCCGGGCGGCGGCCACCGCCTGGTTGGCGCCCTTGCCGCCGGGGACCATCCGGAAGTCGTCGCCGAGCACCGTCTCGCCGGGGCGGGGCAGCTGCGGGGCGGTGACCACGAGGTCCAGGTTGGCGCTGCCGACCACCACCACCCGCGCGCTCATGCCCGGCTCCCGTGGGCCAGGGCGAGGGTGCGGTCGGCGAGGGTGTCGAAGCCGATGCCGTCGAAGCCGGCGATGCTGCTGGCCAGCCGGTTGCGCAGCGGCGCGACCCAGCGCCCCGGCAGCCGGGCGGCGCCGGTGAGCGCCCCGGTGACCGCGCCGACGGTCGCGCCGTTGGAGTCGGTGTCCCAGCCGCCCGCGACCACCGCGCAGATGGACCGTTCCAGGTCGCCCCGCCCGTACGCCAGGGCCGCCGCGACCAGGGCGGCGTTGTTGCGGACGTGCACCCAGTGCAGGTGGCCGTGCCGCGCGTAGAGGGTGTCCACGACGCTCTCCCAGTCGTCGCCGGCGGCGCCGAGGGCGCGCGCCTCGCGGACGGCGGCGGTGAACCGGCTGCCCGGGGGCAGCACCGACTCGCCCGCGTCCAGCACCGTGTCGACGTCGCCGGCCACCGGCGCCGCCGCGGCCATGGCGGCCACCCAGATCGCTCCGTACGCCCCGGCCCGGACGTGGCTGACGGCCGCGTCGCGCCAGGCGGCCTCGGCGGCCCGGTCCGGGCGGCCGGGGTTGGTCCAGCCGTACACGTCGGTGCGGATCTGCGCGCCGATCCACTCCCGGAACGGGTTGTGCCGGCGGGCGGTGTCCGGCGGGGTGAGGCCGAGCAGCAGGTTGCGGTAGGCGACCCGCTCGGCGGTGAAGACCCGCCCGGCGGGCAGCCAGTCCAGCCAGGCCTGGGCCACGTCGGCGCTGGTGAAGCCGGGCCCGTGGGTCTCCAGGATCCGCAGCGCCAGCAGCGGGAAGTTGAGGTCGTCGTCCTCCGGCATGCCGGCGATGTTCTCGGCCAGGCTGGTCGGGGCGCTGCGCCGGTTCCACGGCCACCGGGCGGCCACGTCGGCCGGCAGCCCCTGCGCCGTGAACCAGTCACGCAGGGGCCACCGGCCGGTGGCGGAGAGGATCTCCCGGATCCCGTGGCGGGGGATCTTCTCCACCGGCTTGCCGAGCAGGCAGCCGGCCGCCCGGCCGAGCCAGGCGCCGTGCAGCCGGTCCCGCTCGACGGTGGTCGGCAGGTCCCAGGCGCCCGGCCAGGTCTTGCGGACACCATCGAGGTCGGCGGGCTCGTCGGCGGCGTCCGGGCCGGGCAGCGCGTCGGCGGCATCGAGCAGGTCGACGGCGAGGGCGCGCAGCTCCGGTGGCGCCGGCACCGGCGAGGCCCCGCTGACCGGGGCGGTGACGTCGCCGCCGGCCGCCGCCCAGCGGTCGGCCAGGGCGGTGACGTCGCGGCCCTCGTCGCGGCTCGCGGCCAGTTCGTGCGGCAGCAGGTCCTCCGGCTGTACCCAGGTCAGCCGCAGGCCGCCGGCCGTCCCCCTCGGCCGGCCGGCGACCGCCGCGTCCGCAGCGCTCACGCCAGGCCGCCGAACCGCTCGGCGCGCCGGGCGAAGCGCTCCCGGTCGCGGTCGAACACCTCGGTGGCGACCTGGGCGAGGACCCGGGCGGGCTCGATGAGGTCGGTGCGGGACGCCGTCGCGACCACCTCGGACCATTCGGCCGGCACGGCCGCGGCGCCGCCGAGGGCACCGGCGATGGCGCCGGCCATGGTGGCCGTGGAGTCGGCGTCCCGGCCGTAGTTCACCGAGCCGAGCACGGCCGACCGGTAGTCGCCGCCGGCCACCACGAGCATGCCCAGCGCCACGGGAAGCTCCTCGATGGCGTGCAGCCGGCTCGGGCGGCGGGCGCCCAGGCCGGGGCTGCGGTACTCCTCCCCCACCGTGTCGTAGGGGGCCACCGCGGCGCGCAGCGCTGGGATGGCGGCCTTCCAGTCGTCGTGCCCGCGGGCCTCCTTGACCACTGCGTCGATGGCGGCGCGGGTGCCGTCGCGGGCCAGGTCGAGGGCGGCGGCCACGACGTCGTCGACGCCCGCTCCGGGGGTCGCGGCGGCGGCGACCGCGGCGGCGAAGACCGCCGCGGCCTCCCGGCCGTAGCTGTGCTGGTGCGCCCCGGCGATCTCCACGGCCTCGGCGTACGCCCCGGCCGGGTCACCGGCGTTGACGATGCCGACCGGCGCCATGTACATGGCGGCGCCGCAGTTGACGATGTTGCCGACGCCCGCCTCGCGCGGGTCGGCGTGGGCGTGGTGCAGGCGGGTGACCAGCCACCGCTCGGCCGCGGCCAGGCGGTGGAAGGTCACCCCCTCCCGCTCCAGGTCCGGGATGTACACCACCCGCTCGATCAGGTCGGGGACGAGCAGTTCCACCACGTCGTACGCGTCGAGGTGGTCCCGCTTGGCCGCGTACGCCCGGACCAGGGCGTGGGTCATCAACGTGTCGTCGGTGATGTGCCCGTCGCCCTTGTGGTACGGCGCGAGTGGCCGCGCGGTGGCCCAGTCGGCGTGGTACGGGGGGACGATCCCCTCGACCCAGCCGCCGAAGCGGGCGCGGATCTGCTCCGGAAGGGCCGTCTCGGTGGCCCCGCCGAGGGCGTCGCCCACCGCGGCGCCGACCAGGCATCCGACCGACGTGTCGAGCAAGAGTGACATGGTTACCTCAGAACCTGCTTGCCACCGTCGACCAGCTGCGTGCCGAGCTGGTCCAGGGTGATCTTGTTGGCGAAATACTGCTGGAGGGCCGGGGTGGCGTACTTGGTCTTCCACTCCGGGTAGCCGTCGGCCTTCTGGAACGGGGCGACGGTCAGGTCGGCGGCGCTGTCCGCGGCGACGTCCCAGCCCTGCTTGCCGTTCGTGAGCTTGACGAGTTCCTCGTTGGCCTGCTTGCCGGTGGGCACCAGCCAGTCACCCTTGGCCAGGGCGGCCATGTTGGCCGGGTTGAGGAACCACTCCAGGAACTGCGCGGCCTGCTTCTTGTGCTTACTGTCCTCGGCGATGGACAGGGTCTGCGGGTTGGCCGCCTGCTTGGCGGACAGGCCCTTGATCGGCGGGAGGGTCACCCACTCGAAGCCGGCGGGGGCCTGCTCGACCATCTGCTGGCGCAGCGAGACCGAGCCGGGGAGCATCGCGTACTTGCCGCCGAAGAAGCCGGGCAGGGTGTCCGCGCCGCTCATGCCCAGCGCCTCCGGGGACGCCGACTTGGTGGTGTAGAGCATGTCGTGGATCCGCTTCGGCACCTCCTTCTCCGCGTCGCCGACCTTGACCTCGGTCTTGCCGCCGTCGCTGTAGAAGAACTTGCCGTCGTAGTTCAGCGCCAGGTTCAGCACCCGGTTCGTGGGCGACTTGAGCGCCCACGCGGCGCCGTACTGGCCGGGCTTGGTGAGCTTCTGGGCGTTGGCCTGGAACTCGTCCCAGGTCCAGCCGCCGTCGGCGGGCGGCACGGCGATCCCGGCGGCGTCGAGCAGCTTCTTGTTGGCGATGACGACCTGCGACTCCAGCAGGAACGGCACGCCGGTGACCTTGCCGTCGAAGGTCGCGGTGTCCCAGACGCCCTGGTCGATCTGGCCCTTGAAGTCGTCGCTGAGCAGCTTGGAGACGTCGGCCAGGTAGCCCTGCTTGCTGAACTCGCCGATGGCCGAGGCCTCGTAGTGCACGATGTCGGCCACGTCGCCGCCCTCGAACGAGGTGACGAGCTGGTCGTGGATGGAGTTCCAGTCGCCCTGGACGTACTCGACCTGGATGTCCGGGTGCTCGGCGTTCCACTTGGCGACCAGGTCCTTGTTGGCCTGCAGCGACTCCTTCTGCCAGGCGAGGCTCAGGAAGCGCAGCTTGACCGGGCCGGACGACGCCTCGTCCTCGCCGCCGCCGTCACCGCACGCGGTGAGGGCGCCGAGCCCGACGACCGCGACCGCGGCGGCCGCGGCGAGTCGACGGAACCTGCTACGGAGCATGGGGGATTCCTCCTTGGTGGTGGTGGTTGGGGGTGTGGTCAGCCCTTGACCGCGCCGGCGAGCGACCCGGACGAGAGGCGGCGTTGCATGACCGCGAAGAAGATCAGGCTCGGCAGGGTGGCCAGTAGGGAACCGGCCGCCAGGGGACCCAGGCGGGCGGTGCCCTCGATGCCGACGAACCGGGCCAGGGCGACCGGCAGGGTCGCCAGCTCCGGCGTCTTGACCAGCACCAGCGCGAAGAAGAACTCGTTCCAGGCGGAGATGAAGGAGAACAGCGCGGTCGCCACGATGCCCGGCGCGAGCAGCGGGAAGACCACCCGGCGCAGCACCTGGAGCCGGGTGGCGCCGTCGACGCTGGCCGCCTCCTCCAGCTCGCGCGGAATGTTGCGGACGAAGCCCTGGAGCATCCACAGCGCGAACGGCAGGGCCCAGACCACGTAGATCAGCACCAGCCCGGCGTGCGTGTTGGCCAGCCCGACCTGCCGCAGGATCAGGAAGATCGGGATGATCAGCAGCACGAACGGGAAGAGCTGCGACAGCAGCACCCAGCCCAGCGCGACGGTGCCGAGCTTGGTGCGGAACCGCGCGAGGGCGTACGAGGCGGGCAGCGCGACGAGCACGGTGAGCACCGCCGAGGCGAGCGACACCTGGAGACTGTTCAGCGCGGCCCGGCCCAGCTGCTGCTCGGTGAACGCCTGCACGAAGTTCTGCACCGTGGGGTTGCTCGGGATGAGCGTGGGGTGCAGCTGCACCAGTTCGCGCGGCGGCTTGAACGCGGTCGAGAGCAGCCAGACCAGCGGGAACCCGAGGAAGATCAGGTAGCCGGTCAGCGCGACGTACTGGAGCGTCCGCCCGGTGCGGCTCGGCTTTCCGAACATGTCAGTTCGCCTCCCGGAGTCGGCGCCGCAGGTAGACCGCGAGCAGCGCGACGATGATCACGACCATGACGTTGCCGAGGGCCGCGGCGTAGCCGTAGTTGCCGTAGCGGAACGCCTCCTCGTAGGCGAAGAGCATCGGCAGCATGGTCTTGCCGCCCGGCCCGCCCGCGGTGAGCACGTAGACCAGGCCGAACGAGTTGAAGTTCCAGATGAAGTCGAGCGAGGTGATCGCCACGACGACGGGCGCGATGGCGGGCAGCGTGACGTTGCGGAACCGGTGCCAGGTGCTGGCCCCGTCGACGGCCGCCGCCTCGTGCAGCTCGCGCGGCACTCCCTGCAGGCCGGCCAGGAGGACGACGGTGGTCTGCGGCATGCCGGCCCAGACGCCGACGATGATGACCGCGGGCAGGGCGGTGCTGAAGTCGCCGAGCCAGTTGGTGCGCAGCCCGTCCGCGCCGACGCGGTAGAAGAACTCGTTCAGCAGGCCGGCGTCCGGGTGGTAGACCAGCTTCCAGAGGATGCCGACCACCACCGGGGGCATCGCCCACGGCACCACGGCGAGCACCCGGGCCAGTCCGCGGAAGCGCAGTTGCTGGTTGAGCAGCAACGCCAGGCCGAGGGCGAGCACGAACTGGAGCACGGTCACCCCGACCGCCCAGAGCAGGCCGATCTTGAACGAGTTCCAGAACAGCTCGTCGCCGAGCAGCTCCCGGTAGTTGTCCAGCCCGGTGAAGCTGATCTCGACGTTGCGCCCGGCCCGGGCGTCGGTGAAGCCGAGGTAGATGCCGCGCACCAGCGGGAAGACCGACAGCACCACGATGGGCAGCAGCGACGGGAGCAGCAGCAGGTAGATGCCGAGCCGGTCGGACCGGGACCGGGCCCTGCGGGGCCCGTCGGCGCGGGCGACGTCGGGCCGTTCGGCCACCGTGGTCATGCCGTCACCTCCGGGGTACGCGGCGCGGGCGCCGGCTCGGCCGGCGCGGGGAGGAACAGGGGGGTCGCGGCGCTGGAGGCGCGCACGGCGAGGCTGGGGGCGACCTGCTCGCGGCGCGGCGGCAGGGCCGGGTCGGCGATCCGCTGGAGCAGCAGTTCGGCGGCGCGGCGACCGCGCTCGGCCGAGCCGAGGGAGACGCTGGAGAGCTGCGGGAACGTCATCTGGGCCAGCTCGGTGTCGTCCATGCCGACCAGCGCCACGTCGTCGGGGACGCGCCGGCCGGCGGCGAGCAGGGCGTGCAGCGCGCCGACGGCGATGAGGTCGTTGGCGCAGACCAGCGCGTCGGGCTCGGCGCGGGCCAGGAGGCGTTCGGCGGCGGCCCGGCCGGCCGCGTAGCGGAAGTCGCCGATCTCGACCAGGCGCTCGTCGAGCGCGAGGCCGTGCCCGGCGAGGGCGGCCCGGAACCCGGCGTCACGGGCCGCGCCGGGCACGGTGTCCAGCGGGCCGTTGACGAAGCCGATCCGCCGCCGCCCGGCCGCGACCAGGTGGTCGACGGCCAGTCCCACGCCGGTACGCGAGTCGGTGCGGACGTTGTCCACCGGCGCGTCGGCGGGGAGCTGGCCGACCACGACCACCGGGACCGGGCTGTCGACCAGCGCGGCCAGGTGGTCGTCGGTGACCCGGATCGGGGAGACGATCATGCCGTCGACGTAGCGGTGGGCCAGCCGGCGCAGCAGGGCGGTCTCGTTGTCGATCCGCCCGCCGGTGGCGTGCACCAGCAGCTGCCGGCCGGAGGCGGCGACCACGGACTCGATGGCCCGCATCATCTCGACGTACACCGGGTTGCCGATGTCCTCGACGGCGAGCGCCACCAGGCCGGTGCGCTGGGACTGGAGCGAGCGGGCGATGGCGTTGGGCACGTACCCGACCTCGGCCGCGGCCTCGCGCACCTTGCGGATGGTCTCCGGGCTGCCGCCGACGCCGTTGAGCACGCGCGAGGCGGAGGCGATGGAGACACCGGCGCGGGCGGCGACGGTGTGGACGGTGGGCCGGCCGTCGGCCGACTCCTGTAAACGTTTACGACCCACGCCCGCACCTCCAGCTGCTCTGCTGTAAACGTTTCCGGGAGTCTGCGCCCGACCCGACGGTCAGGTCAAGGGCTCGTTACGAAAACGTTTCCAAGCGGGGTGAGCTGGGCGGGGACCGGTCAGCCGGGCCGGGCCGGCGTCCGCGCGGCCAGGGGGCGGCCGGTGAGGCGGCGGATCGCCAGGTAGCCCTCGCAGCCGAGGCAGAGCCCGAAGGCCGCGTTGAGGAAGGCGGCGGCGAGTGCGGCGGCGGTGGCGACCAGGCCGAGCAGCGGCACGCCGGCCAGCCAGCCGACCGCGCCGGCCGCGGCGAAGGCGAGTCCGACGAGCTGGGCGAAGCGGACCGGGGCCACCGGCTCCAGCTCGGCCGGCGGGGCCAGCCGAGGCGCGACCAGCGCGCGGAACAGCAGGCCGTACGGGCCGCGGCGCGGATCGACGGCGGTCAGCGCGAAGACGACGGCCTGGGCCAGGACGAGCCAGCCGGAGCCGGTGACCAGGGCGGCGGCGAGGACGACGGTGGTGAGGGCGGCGGCGAACCGCGGCCCGCGAGGGTCGAGCAGCATGGCGGCTTCCGTTCGGGTGGCGGAGGGAGTCGGTCAGGGGTTGGCGACCGACGCACAGAGGCTCGCCGCGAGCCGCCCGTGGTCCACCACCCGCCGCCGGATCAGTCGAACGCCGGTCACGCCCGCGCCCCGGCGACCAGCGGCGCGAGCGCGGCGAGCAGGTCCGCCCGGTCCGGCACGCCGGCGGCCCGCCGGACGATCCGGCCGGCGGGGTCCACCAGCAGCACCGTCGGGGTGCGCCAGACGTCCAGCTCACGGGCCCGGTCGAGGTGCTCCTCGACGCCGACCTCCAGCAGGGTGACCCCGTCGAGCCGCCCCGCCACGTCCTCGAGCACCCGGCGGGCGGCCCGGCAGGGCGCGCAGACCGGGGCGGAGAACTGGACCAGCGTGACCGCGCCGGTGCGGACGCCGAGAGCAGCCAGTGCGGCCCGCTGCGACGCGTCGCCGTCCGGGGACACGGCCCGCAGCCGGCCGTCGCGACGCCGGCGCCACCAGCCGAAGGCGCCCGCGGCCGCGAGCACCGCGACGAGCACCAGGAGACCGGTCAGGCGAGGTGGCTGCACGGGGTCCAGGCTGCCACGACGGCCCGCCCCGCGGGCGCCGCCGTCCCATCCACCGGACGTGACATCGCCTACCCCGGTGGTGGGAATGGTGTCCCGGCGATCGGTGGTCGTCGCATTTGTCCTCTGGCGCGCCGGCCGATCCTGGCAATATTCTCCACTTCGCGCGCAGCACTTGGAGTTCCTTTACATGCCCGCACACCCGTCGGGCCACCGAGGAGATGCCATGCACTTCGACCACCCCGAGCTCGACCGTCGTACCCTGCTGCGGGCCGGCCTCGGCGCCGCCGCGGTGGCGGTCGTCGGGAGCGAACTCGCCTTCCCGGCCGCCGCGCAGGCGGCGCCGGGCGCGGACCTCGACTGGATCATCAGCTGCGACGAGTGGGCCGCCCGCCCGCCCGCGGACCCGCTGTCCATCAGCGCGATCGCGACCAACAAGATCATCGTGCACCACATGGCGTTCCCGAACAGCACGGACTACTCCGAGGAGCACGCCAAGCAGCTCGCCCGCGACTGCCAGGACCTGCACATGGACGTGAACCGCTGGTCGGACACGGGGCAGCACTTCACGGTCAGCCGGGGCGGCCACGTCCTGGAGGGCCGGCACGGCAGCCTGGAGCGGTTGCAGGCCGGCGACCGGCAGATGATCTCGGCGCACTGCCCCGGCGAGAACGGCCGGGCCATCGGCATCGAGAACGAGGGCACCTACGTCACCGACACGCCGCCCGACGAGCTGCTCGACTCGCTGGTGAAGCTCTGCACCGCCATCTGCCGGCAGTACGGCCTGCACGCGCACGACATCTTCGGCCACTGGGACTTCCGGGCCACCCAGTGCCCGGGGGCGATGTTCTACCGGGAGTTCCCGGCCCTGCGCCGCCGGGTGTTCGCCAAGCTCGGCACCGACCTGGGCGACGTGCCGGCGCGCCGCTGGCCGGACATCTGGCGCTTCGTCGGCGGCCCGGTGGTGAAGGTGGCGCAGTACCTGCTCACCTTCCGCGGCTACACCGTCCCGGTCACCGGCGTGTTCGACGCCGCCACCGTGGCGGCCGTGCAGGACTGGCAGGCCCGCAACGGCATCCCGGTCGACATCGACGCCACCCTCACGGCGCCGACCTGGGAGACCCTGGCTCCGGAGCTGGGCAAGGACGCCACCGGCATCCCCGTGCAGGCGGTGCAGTTCATGCTCAACTCCAAGGGCTACGCCGACGTGGCGATCACCGGCGAGTACGACCACCCGACCAAGAAGGCCCTCCAGGACCTGCAGGAACTGCACGGTCTCGACACGAACGGCAAGGTCAGCACCACCACCTGGTGCGCCCTGGTGGGGGGTGTGGTGCGTCAGTCGTTCCAGGAGAACTGACGGCGCACCGGCGGGGAAAAGGCGGTGGGGGTGGCAACGGCGCCACCTCCACCGCTCCCGTCGCACCTGCTGCGACTCACCGGTCACGCATCGTTGTGACCGTCGGACCCGCCTGCGACGATGGCCCTCGTCCAAGGACGAAGGAGGGTCGCACGATGGCGTCTCGGCTCAACCCGTACCTCAACTTCCGCGACAACGCGCGGCAGGCCATGGAGTTCTACCAGAAGGTGTTCGGCGGCAACCTGACCCTGAGCACCTTCGGCGAGTTCGGCAACCCGGATCCGTCGGTGGCCGACAACGTCATGCACGCGCAGCTGGAGACCGACCGCGGCTACACGCTGATGGCCTCCGACACGCCGCCGGAGATGGAATACCAGCCCGGCACCAACATCTCGATCAGTCTCAGCGGCGACGACGCCGACGAGCTGCGCGGCTACTGGCAGCAGCTCACCGAGGGCGGCACGGTCGCGGTCCCGCTGGAGAAGCAGATGTGGGGCGACGAGTTCGGCATGTGCGTCGACCGGTTCGGCATCGGCTGGATGGTCAACATCGCCGGCTCCCAGGCCTGACCGCCGGGCGGAGGGGGCCCGAACGGCGGTGTCCACGGTGGTGTGACCGGCGTTAGCGTACGCCGATCAACGGAATCCGCCGGAAGGACGACAGCCATGGACGGCAGCCTTCGCGCACATCTCCGACGCCTCGCCAGGCTGGCCACCGCGGCCGCCCTCGTGGTGGCCGGCCTGGGGCTCGTCGCCCCACCGGCACAGGCGGAGGCCGGGCCCAAGGTCTCCGTGCTGACCCGCAACCTCTACCTCGGCGGCGACCTCACGCCGTCGATCGGGGCGCCGACCCTGCCGGCGTTCCTGGCCGCGAACGCGGCCCTGCTGAGCCACGTGGACCTGGTCGACTTCCCGGCCCGGGCGGCGCTGATCGCCGACGAGATCCGGGAGCGCAAGCCCGACCTGGTCGGGCTTCAGGAGGTGGCGCTCTGGCGCACCGGGCCGCTCGGCGACCCGGCACCGGCCACCGAGGTCCGCTACGACTACCTGGCTCTGTTGATGGCGCAGCTGGCCGGGTCCGGCCACCGGTACGACGTCGCGGTGGTGCAGGAGGAGGCGGACCTGGAAGGTCCGGCCGGGGCGCCCCACCTGCGGGACGTCCGGCTCACCATGCGCGACGTGATCCTGGTGCGACACGGCGGCCGGGTCAAGGTGAACGCCAGCTCGTCGGGCAACTTCGTCAACAACCTGGTCTTCCCGCTCGCCGCCACCGGCGGCACCGCCACGAGCACCCGCGGCTGGACGGCCGTGGACGCCGTGCTGGGCAACCGCACCTTCCGGTTCGTCAACACCCACCTGGAGGCGTTCCACCCCGGCGTGCGCCTGCTGCAGGCGCAGGAGCTGCTGCGCGGCCCGCTGAGCGTGCCCGGCCGGCTGATCCTCCTGGGCGACCTGAACAGCGGGCCCGAGCTGCCCGACCCGAACAACCGGCTGGCCTACCTCGCCCTGGTCGCCGGCGGGATGGTCGACACCTGGCCGATCCTGCACCCGGGCGACCCCGGCTACACCTCGGGGTTGGGCGACGACCTGACCGAGCCGGCCGACGACGTCGAGCACCGGATCGACATGGTGCTGGTCCGCGGCGCGGTGGTGCCGGTGTCCAGCGCGGTCTTCGGCAACGAGCGGCAGACGCCCGGCGGCCGGTGGGCCTCCGACCACCTGGGACACGAGGCCGCGCTCGCGCTGTCCTGAGCAATCCGAAACGTCGGCATTCGCGCGTGGTGAACGGCACCTATCCCGAGGCATGGAACGCCATCAATCATTACCGGGAGGTAGACATGAGTCACTCTCACCTCCGGGTGTGACGCCCGGGCGCGGAGGGCGAGACGTCGGCAAGCGGTAGCCGGGCGCAGTCCCGGCCCGACTCCGTCCATCCCGGAGGATCCGCCATGCCCCGACCCACCACCCGCAGCCGGCTCGCGGCCCTGGCCGCAGCCCTCACCGCGGCGGCGAGCGCCCTGACGGTCGTCCCACCGTCACCGGCGCTCGCCGCCACCACCTTCGCGCCGAACGACTACTGCCTCGGCCAGTGCGCCGACATCCTGCCGCCCGGCGAGAACGGCAACGCCACCCTCGCCGCGATCCTCGCCCACCAGGCGCTCGGCACCCGGCCGGCGCACTCCAGCGACCAGCTCGACGAGTACGCGAACCTGGTCTACGGCTACGCCGGACTCACCGACGAGCAGATCGCGCAGTTCTACAACGACGCCTCGTTCGGCGTGCCCGACGGGCAGGTGGAGAGCAGCGTGCGGCCCCGCGCCGACGTCACCATCGTGCGCGACCGGGCGACCGGCGTCCCGCACGTCACCGGCACCACCCGCTCGGGCACCATGTTCGGCGCCGGCTACGCCGGGGCGCAGGATCGGCTCTGGGTGATGGACCTGCTCCGGCACGCCGGCCGCGGCACGCTCACCTCCTTCGCCGGCGGCGCGCCGGGCAACCGGGAGCTGGAGCAGAGCATCTGGGCCAACTCGCCCTACACCGAGGCGGACCTCCAGGCCCAGGTCGACGCGCTGCGCCAGAAGGGCACCCGCGGCCAGCAGCTCTACGACGACGTCACCGACTACATCGCCGGCGTCAACGCCTACATCGACCAGTCCATCAGCGCCGACAACTACCCCGGCGAGTACGTGCTGGCCGGCGCGGGCAAGCCGACGCACTTCACCATGACCGACCTCATCGCCACGGCCGGCGTCATCGGCGGGCTGTTCGGCGGTGGCGGCGGCTCCGAGATCCAGTCCGCCCTGGTCCGGGTGGCCGCCCGGGCCAAGTACGGCGCGACCGAGGGCGACCGGGTCTGGCAGGCGTTCCGGTCGCAGAACGACCCGGAGACCGTGCTCACCCTGCACGACGGGCAGAGCTTCCCCTACGGCGCCACCCCGCCGGGCGCGACCGGCGCGGTGCTCCCCGACGCCGGCAGCGTCGTGGCCGAGCCGCTCGCCTACGACCCGACCGGTGGAGCGACCACCGCCAAGGCCGGCGGCGGCAGCGCCGGCACGGACGGCCTGCTCAGCGGCCTCGCCGGGCTGCGCTCACACGGCATGTCCAACGCCGTGGTGATCTCCGGCCGGCACACCACCACCGGCAACCCGGTCGCCGTGTTCGGCCCGCAGACCGGCTACTTCGCCCCGCAACTGCTCATGCTCCAGGAACTCCAGGGGCCGGGGGTCAGCGCCCGCGGCGCCGCCTTCGCCGGGCTGAACCTCTACGTGCTGCTCGGCCGGGGCCAGGACTACGCGTGGAGCGCCACCTCCGCCTCCCAGGACCTCACCGACACGTACGCGGTGCCGCTGTGCACCACCGACGGCAGCGCACCGACGCTCGCGTCGAACCGCTACCTGTGGCACGGGCAGTGCGTGGCCATGGAGGTCATCGAACACCGCAACTCCTGGTCGCCAACGCTGGCCGACTCCACGCCGGCCGGCTCGTACACGCTGCGCGCCCTGCGCACCCGGTACGGGCTCGTCGCACACCGCGGCCTGGTGAACGGGCAGCCCACCGCGTTCACCAAGCTGCGCTCCACCTACCGGCACGAGGCCGACTCGGCGATCGGCTTCCAGGCGTACAACGACCCGGCCGCGATGGGCTCGGCGGCGGCGTTCCAGCAGTCCGCCGCGAACGTCGGGTACGCGTTCAACTGGTTCTACGTCAACTCGACCGAGGCGGCCTACTTCAACTCCGGGTCCAACCCGGTCCGGCCGGCCACGGCCGACCCCAACCTGCCCACCCGGGCCGAGGCGGCCAACGAGTGGGTCGGCTGGAACCCGGACACCAACACCGCCACCTACACGCCGGCCGCCGCCCACCCGCAGTCGGTGAACCAGGACTACTACGTCAGCTGGAACAACAAGCAGGCCCGAGACTTCGGCGCGGCCGACGGCAACTTCAGCTTCGGGTCGGTGCACCGGGGCCAGCTCCTCGACGGGCCGGTGCGCGCCGCGATCGCCCAGCGAAAGCTGGGCCGGGCCGACGTCGTGCGGATCATGGCCGACGCCGCGGTCACCGACCTGCGGGGCCAGCAGGTCCTCGGCGACCTGCTCCGGGTGCTCGGCAGCGCGCCGGTCACCGACCCGGCGCTGGCCGACGCCGTGGCCAAGCTGCGGGCCTGGCAGCAGGCCGGCGCCCGCCGGGTGGAGACCGCGCCCGGTTCCAAGGTCTACCAGCACGCCGACGCCATCCGGATCTTCGACGCCTGGTGGCCGCTGCTGGCCGCCGCGGAGTTCCGGCCCGGCCTCGGCCCCGACCTCTACGCCGCGCTCGTGGACGCCATCGAGGTGAACGAGGCGCCGTCCGGCGGCCAGAACGGTGGCCGCGACGGCAGCGCCGTCTGGGCCCTCGCGGGCCAGCCGCACAAGGGCTCCTCCTTCCAGTACGGCTGGTGGGGCTACGTCGACAAGGACATCCGCGCCGTGCTCGGCGACCCGGTGGCCGGCGGGCTGGGCCGGACGTACTGCGGCAACGGCGACCTCGGCACCTGCCGGCAGGGCCTGCTCGACACCCTCTCGCAGGCGGCCGCGGCGCCGGGCACCACCGTCTACCCGGGCGACAAGTCCTGCGGGGCGGGCGACCAGTGGTGCGCCGACGCCATCGCCCAGTCCGGTCTGGGCGGCATCACCCACCCGCTGATCGCCTGGCAGAACCGCCCCACCTACCAGCAGGTCGTCTCGTTCCCGGCGCGCCGCGGCGACGACGTCACCAACCTGGCCCAGGGGCGCGCCGCGACCGCGTCGAGCACCCAGTTCCTCACCAGCTACACCCCGGACAAGGCGGTCGACGGCAGCCTGGGCAGCCGCTGGGCCAGCAGCTACAACGACAACCAGTGGCTCCGGGTGGACCTGGGCGCCGCCCGCACCATCGGCCGGGTGGTGCTGCGCTGGGAGGCCGCGTACGGCAGCGCGTACCGGATCGAGGTCTCCGCCGACGGCAGCGCCTGGCAGCCGGCGTTCAGCACCACCGCCGGCAACGGCGGGACGGACAACGTCACCCTCGCCCCGGTCACCGCCCGCTACGTGCGGGTGTACGGGGTCAAGCGGGCCACCTCGTACGGCTTCTCGCTCTACGAGTTCGAGGTCTACGGCCGGTGACACCCGGGCGGCCGGCCGGCGGGACCGCACCCGCCGGCCGGCCCTCGGCATACGATCATCGGGTGAGCGGCGGCACCGTACCGATCGGCCCGGCGCTGGTCGTCGCGCTCACCGCGCTCACCCTGGCCGGCGCCGCCGTGCTGCGGCTCACCGGCCTCGGCCGGGCCCGGACCGTGCTCACCGCGGCGGCCCGGGCCACCGTCCAGCTCGGCGCCGTCTCGCTGATCATCGTCGCGGTGCTCCGCGCCTGGTGGAGCACCACCGCGTTCGTGCTGCTCATGTACGCCGTCGCCGGTTTCACGGCACGCCGGCGGATCGGTGCCGGAGCGCCCGCCCGGGTCGCCCCGCTGGCCATCGCCGCCGGGGTGGTGCCCAGCCTGGCCGTTCTCCTGGCGAGCCGGGCCCTGCCGGCGACCCCGCTGGTGGTGCTGCCGACCGCCGGCATCCTGATCGGCGGGGCGATGACCGCGACCAGCCTGGCCGGCCGGCGGACCCTCGACGAGCTGCGCACCCGGCACGGCGAGTACGAGGCCGGGCTGGCCCTGGGGCTGCTCCCCCGCGACGCCGCGCTGGAGATCTGCCGCCCGGCCGCCGGGCAGGCCCTCGTCCCGGCGCTGGACCAGACCCGCACGGTCGGGCTGGTCACCCTGCCCGGCGCGTTCGTCGGCGTGCTGCTCGGCGGGGCCGGTCCGGTCCGCGCCGGGGCCACCCAGCTGCTGATCCTGCTCACCCTGCTGGCCGTGGAGGCGGTGGCCATCGCGGTGGCCGTCGAGCTGCTCGTCCGGGACGGGCCCGCACCCAACCCTGACCGCGCCCCGTGTAGCGGGGGCGCGAAGGGGTAACGGCGGGCGGATGACCTGGGTGGGCAACCTGCGCGTCCGGCCCGACCTGCTCTACGTGGCGAGCGGGTGGAGCACCCTGGTCACCGACGTGCGCGGCCGGATCGCCGGCGCGGACCCCCAGGGCTTCTTCGCCCGCAACACCCGGGTGCTCAGCCGGGAGCGGATCACCGTGGACGGCCGGGAGCCGGTGCCGTTCGCCACCGCCGACGTGGGCGGGCACGCCCAGCTCTCCTACGCCGAGTTGGGCGATGGGGAGGCGCTGCCGTCGCGGGCCGCGTACCTGACCGTCGAGCGGTTCGTCGGTCCCGGCCTGCGCAGCCGGTTCACGATCGTGAGCTACGCCGCCCGGCCGCTGCGCTTCCGGCTGGGGCTGGCGGTCGACGCGGACTTCGCCGACACCAGCGAGGCCGAGGCGGGCCACCGGCTCCAGGTCGGCGAGGTGGACAGCGTGTGGGATCCGGATGCCGCCGAGCTGCGGCTCATCTACCGGCACGAGGGCCTGGACCGGGCGGTGGCGGTCCGGCTGCGCGCGGACGCCCCGGTGACGTACGCCGACGGCGGGTTCACGGTCGACCTGGCCGTGCCGCCGGGCGGCCGCGCCGGGACGGAACTGCTCGTCGAGCCGGTCTTCGACGGGGACCGGCTACCCGCGCCCCCGGCCACCTTCGCCGAGCCCGGCGACCCGGCGGCCCGGGCCCGGGCCCGGCTGGACGCCGAGCTGGCCCGGCTGTCCAGCAGCAACTTCGACGTCACGGCGGCCTGGCGGTGCGCCGTACGCGACCTGGCCGTGCTGCCGCTCGGCGAGCCGGCCGGCCCGGCGGCGCCCATCGCCGGCCTCCCGATCTACCAGGAGATCTTCGGTCGGGACACGATGACCGCCTCCTGGCAGGCGCTGCTGGCGGGCCCCACCATGCTGGCCGACAGCCTCCGGCTCAACGCCGAGCACCTGGGCCGGCGGCTGGACGACTGGCGGGACGAGGAACCCGGCAAGCCGCTGCACGAGGCCCGGCAGGGGCCCGTCTCGCTGCTCGGGCTCAACCCCTTCACCGCCTACTACGGCGACTGGTCCACGGCGCCGGACTTCCTGGTGTTCCTGGGCCAGTACCTGGCCTGGACCGGCGACCTGGACACGGTGCGGGACCTGCTGCCCACGGCCGGCCGGGCGCTGGCGTGGCTCGACCGGTACGGCGACCCGGACGGCGACGGCTTCCTCGACTACCACTGCCGCTCCCCCGGCGGGCTGAAGAACCAGGGCTGGAAGGACTCGGACACGGCGATCGTCGACGAGCGGGGCGAGGTGGTGCCGAACCCGATCGCCAGCAGCGAGCTCCAGGGCTACTGGTACGCCGCCCTGCGGCACGCCGCCGTGGTGTTCACGGTGGCCGGGCACCCGGCCCGGGGCGTCGCCCTGCTGGCCCGGGCCCGGGCGCTGCGCCGGCGGTTCCACGGCGCGTACTGGCTGCCGGACCGGGGCTGCTACGCGATGGCGCTGGGCCCGGACAAGCGGCCGGTCCGCTCGGCCAACTCCAACGACGGTCACCTGCTCGCCACGGGCATCGTGCCCACCCGGGTCGCCGCGCGGGTGGCCGACCGGCTGCTCGCCCCGGACCTGTTCAGCGGCTGGGGGGTGCGGACCCTGTCGGCGGAGCACCCGGCCTACAACCCGTTCAGCTACCACCGCGGCAGCGTCTGGCCGGTCGAGGCGGGCACCATCGGGCTGGGGTTGGCCCGGTACGGGTGCTGGCCGCACCTGCACCGGCTGGCCGAGGGCATGTTCGGCGCCGCGGCGCTGTTCGCCGAGCACCGGCTGCCCGAGGTGCTCAGCGGCCTGCCCCGGGACGCGGCCCACCCGCACCCGGGCGTCTACCCCAACTCGTGCTCCCCGCAGGCCTGGTCGGCCAGCGCGGTGGTGGCCCTGGTGCAGGCCCTGCTGGCGCTGCGCCCGGCCGCGCCGCTGCGCACCCTCCTCGTCGACCCGCACCTGCCCGAGTGGCTGCCCGACCTGCGGCTGGAGGGCGTACGGGTGGGCGGCGCGACGGTGGATCTCACGGTGCGGCGGCGGCGCGGCGGGCGTACCTCGCTGCGGGTGCACGGCGATCGGCTCGTGGTGGTCCGCCGGCCGCCCCGGCAGGCCGTCGCCCTCGCCCGCCGCGAGGTGTAGCCGGCGCCGGACGGGGAAACCGGCCGCGGCCTGGGGGCCGAGAAGGAAGGACCGGCATGGAGAGTCGCGCGAAGTCGATGGGGCACGCAATCCACCCCATCCTGATCGTGTTCCCGCTCGGACTGCTCGCCACCTCGGTGATCTTCGACATCCTGTACCTGATCACCGACCGGACGGGCTTTCAGGTCTCCGCCGCGTACACCATCGCCGCCGGCGTGATCGGCGGCCTGGTCGCGGCGGTGTTCGGCCTGATCGACTGGATGGCCATTCCGGCCGGCACCCGCGCCAAGCGGGTCGGTGCGACGCACGGCCTCGGCAACGTGGTCGTGCTGGTGCTGTTCGCGGTGAGCTGGCTGCTGCGCCGGGGCGCGGACAACTGGGACCCGAACGCCGGCGCGCTGGTGTGCAGCTTCGCCGGCATCATCCTGGCCGGGTTCACCGGGTGGCTCGGCGGCGAGCTGGTGGAGCGGCTGGGGATGAGCGTGAGCGACGACGCGGGCGTGAACGCGCCGAGCTCGCTGTCCCACCGGCCCCGCGCCCGCGGCGCCTGACGCGGAAGGGACGAGCGGATGCAGGCGATCACTCTCGACCGGGACGGGGCGCCGGCGACCGCCCGGGACGACCTGGCCCGGCCTGGTCCCGGCCCGGACGAGGTGCTGGTCCGGGTACGGGCGTCCTCGATCAACGGCTTCGACGTGAAGGCGGCGGCCGGGGCGATGCGGGGGGCGATGGACTACCGGTACCCGGTGGTGCTCGGCAAGGACTTCGCCGGCGAGGTCGAGGCGATCGGCGGCACCAGCGAGTTCCGGGTCGGCGACCCGGTGTTCGGGGTGCTCATGCGCCCCTACCTGGGCGACGGCACGTGGGCCGAGTACGTGACGGTGGGCGGGGCCGACGGCCTCGCCCGCGTCCCCGACGGCGTCGAACTCGCCACGGCGGGCGTGCTCGGGCTGGCCGGTGCCACCGCGCTCGACACGCTCGACGCGCTGGCCGTCCGCCCCGGCGACACGGTGCTGGTGGCCGGGGCGACCGGCGGCGTCGGCGCGCTGGCCGTCCAGTACGCCCGGCTCGCCGGCGCCCGGGTCGTCGCCACCGCCCGCCCCGGGCCGCCCACCGACTTCGTCCGGGACCTGGGCGCGGCCGAGGTGGTCGACTACACGGGCGACCTGACCGGGCAGGTGCGCGCGCTCGCCCCGGACGGCGTCTCCGGGGTCGTGCACCTGGCCGGCGAGGGCGCGCCACTGGCCGGGCTGCTCGCCGCCGGCGGGCGGCTGGCGTCGACCATCGGCTTCGGGCCCGACCAGCACCCGGCGGCCGTGTCGATCTTCAGCAGGCCGGAGCGGACGACGCTGGACCGGCTCGCCGACGACGTGCTGGCCGGCCGCGTCCGGGTGCCGGTCGAGCGCCGCTACGAGCTGGCCGAGGTGCCCCGGGCGCTGGCCGAGTTCGGCGGCACGCTGGGCAAACTCGCGGTCAGCATGCCCTGACCGGCCCATTCTTCGAACATCTGTGCGAACATGTGGTCGTGTCGAGCGAGGCCACCATCCTGCACGCCGACCTGGACGCGTTCTACGCCTCGGTCGAGCAGCGCGACGACCCCCGGCTGCGGGGCCGGCCGGTGATCGTCGGCGGCGGTGTGGTGCTCGCCGCCAGCTACGAGGCCAAGGCACGCGGGGTGCGCAGCGCCATGGGCGGCCGGCAGGCCCGGCGGCTCTGCCCGGACGCCGTCGTGGTGCCACCCCGGATGGCGGCCTACACGGCGGCCAGCCGGGCGGTGTTCGAGATCTTCCGGCGCACCACCCCGCTGGTCGAGGGGCTCAGCATCGACGAGGCGTTCCTGGACGTGGGCGGGCTGCGTCGCCTCGTCGGCCCGCCCGCCGGGATCGCGGCCGAGCTGCGCCGGGAGGTACGCCGGCAGGTCGGCCTGCCGATCACCGTGGGCGTGGCCCGGACCAAGTTCCTCGCCAAGGTCGCCAGTGGCGTTGCCAAGCCGGACGGGCTCCTGGTCGTCGCGCCGGAGGGCGAGCTGGCCTTCCTGCACCCGCTGCCGGTGGAGCGGCTCTGGGGAGTCGGCCCGGTCACCGCCGCGAAGCTGCGCGAACGGGGCCTGCGCACCGTCGGGCAGGTGGCCCGCCTCGACGAGCCGACCCTGGTGTCGCTGCTCGGCGCGGGCGCCGGCCGCCACCTGCACGCCCTCGCCCACAACCGTGACCCGCGGGCCGTGCAGGTGGGCCGGCGGCGCTCCTCGATGGGCGCCCAGCACGCGCTGGGCCGCGAGCCGCACTCCCCCGCCGAACTGGACGCCGTCCTGGCCGGGCTGGTCGACCGCGTCACGGGGCGGATGCGGGCCGCCCGGCGCACCGGCCGCACGGTGACCCTGCGGCTGCGCTTCGGCGACTACACCCGGGCCACCCGCGCGCACACCCTGGACAAGCCCACCGCCCAGACCGGACCGCTGCGGGCCACCGCCCGGTCGCTGCTGCGCGCCGCGCTGCCGGAGATCGAGACCCGCGGCGTGACCCTCATCGGGGTCGCCGTCGGGAACCTGGACGACGGGCACGTGCAGCTCACCCTGCCGTTCACCCGCGACCCCGGGCCGGCGCTGGACGCCGCCGTGGACGCGGTGCGGGACCGCTTCGGATCGCGGGCGCTGACCCGCGGGGTGCTGCTCGGCCGGGACCCCGGTCTCGAGATGCCGATGCTGCCCGACTGACGGTACGGTCCCCCGATGCCGATGTTCCGCACCCCGCAGGTGATCCTGTTCAGCGAGGACGTGCCCCGGGCGGCCGCCTTCTACGCCGGACTGGGCTTCACCGAGACCTTCCGGGTGCCCGCCGAGGGCACGCCGATCCACGTCGACCTGACGCTGGACGGCTATCGCATCGGCATCGCCTCGGTGACCTCCACCCGGGACGACCACGGCCTGGATCCGGTGCCGAGCGGGCAGCGCGCCGCCGTCGTGCTCTGGACCGACGACACCGCGGCCGCGTACGCGACGCTGACCGCCGCCGGCGCGCCGGCGCTCGCCGCCCCGCACGTCTGGCTGGACCGGCTGCTCATCGCCTGGACGGCCGACCCGGACGGCAACCCCGTCCAGCTCGTCCAGCACCTGCCCGCCGACCCGGCATGAGCGCGCGACCGCGGCGCCTCCTCCCTGGGTAGGAGACGCACCCCGCACCTGCGGCCGACATCGGGGCCTGCGGTCGGGCGCGACCGGGCGGCCTGCTGACCAGCATCTACAGGCATGACTACCGTGTGGAACCGGGCGGCGCGCTGGCACCGCCCCCTGATGCTCTTCGTCGCGGCGATGGCGGTGCTCGCCGTCGTCGCGGCCGTCGGCGCCGTCGCCGACCCGCGGGTGCTCACCGGCGCACCGATCTGGCTCAAGCCGCTGAAGTTCGCCGTCTCGTTCGTGCTGTACGGCGCCACCCTCGCCTGGATGCTCACCCTGCTGCCGCGCCGCAGCCGGGTCGCCGAGTGGGCGGCCACCGTGATCGTGGCGATGTCCGTGGTGGAGATGGCGATCATCGTGACGCAGGTGCTGCGCGGCACCACCAGCCACTTCAACGGCACCACGCCGCTGAACGGCGCCCTCTTCTCGGCGATGGGCGCGGCGATCATGGTGCTGTTCATGGCCCAGCTGGTCATCGGCGTCGTGGCGCTGCTGCGGCCCACCGCGGACCGGGTGGCCGGGTACGCCGTCCGGCTGGGCCTCGGCCTGTCCCTGCTCGGCATGCTGGTCGCCGTCCCGATGGTGGCCCGTACCCCGGACTCGGCAGCCGAGGGGATCAGCGGGGCGCACAGCGTCGGCGTGGCCGACGGCGGGCCGGGGCTGCCCCTGGTCGGCTGGAGCACCACCGGCGGCGACCTGCGCATCGGGCACTTCGTCGGGCTGCACGCCCTCCAGGCGCTGCCGCTGCTGGCGATCCTGGTCAACCGCTTCCTCGGCACCCGGCTGGACGAGCCGACCCGGGCCCGCCTGCTGCTCGTCGCCGGCGCGGCGTACGGCGCGGCCACGCTGCTGCTCACCTGGCAGGCGCTGCGCGGGCAGCCGCTGCTGCGCCCGGACGCGCTCACCCTGACCGTCGCGGCGGCCCTGGTGGCGGCGACCGCGACGGCCGCCGGTGCGGTCCTGGCCCGCGGCCAGCGCCGCCCGACCGCGGTGGTGGCGGCGTGACCGGGACGCTGTTCACCCTGACGTTCGCCGTCGCCGCGCCGTTCTGGGCGCTGATGATCCTGACGCCCCGCTGGTCCTGGACGGCCCGGATCGTCGGATCGCCGCTGATCGTGCTCCCGGTCCTGCTGATCTACGCGATCCTGGTCCTCCCGGCGCTCGGCCGGGTGCTGCCAGTGGTCACCGCACCGACCCTGGCCGGTGTCCGGGACCTGCTGGGCAGCGTGGACGGCGCGGCGGCGGCCTGGGCCCACATGATCGGGTTCGACCTGTTCGTGGGCCGGTGGATGTGGCGGGACGGCCTGGAGCGGGGCGTGCCGGCACTCGTCATGGCGCCGCTGCTGGTGCTGACCATCCTCCTCGGACCGCTCGGCCTGGCCGTCCACCTGGGACTGCGCGCCGCGTGGCGGCCGGCCGCGGCCCCGCCTCCCGGCCGGGAGCGGCGGGCCGTCACCCCGGCCGCCGGCCGCAGCGCCTAGGCTGGCGTCGTGAGCTGGGTGGGGCGCCTGTTCGACGCGCGGGACACGCTCGCGCGGATGCTGCTGCTGGACCTCAGCGGCCTCGGCTACCTGGTCTTCGGGACCCAGAGCCACCGCGCCCCAACAGCCACCCAGTGGGCGCTGGCCCTGGTCGCGTTCGCCGTCGCGCCGCTGTGCCACCGCCGACCGCTGGTGAACCTGGTGGCACAGGCCGCCCTGCTGGCGGTCGCCTTCCCGCTGGTCGACGACGTGACGATCAACCAGGTCGGCGCCAGCTGGGCGCTGCTGGAGCTGACCATGTGGGCCGAACGGTCCCGGACCATCTGGCTGGCCGCGGGCCTGCTGGTCGCGGTCGACCTGACCGACTCGATCGGTGACCCGGTCCGGCGGATGCTGTCCGGCGCCTTCGGGCTGACCGTCGAGGTCGGCCTGCCCCTGCTGCTCGGCCTTGTCATCCGGACCACCCGGGAGCTGGCCCGCCAGGCCGAGGAGCGGGCGGCGGCGGAGCAGCGCCGGCGGGAGTCGGAGAGCCGCGCCGCCCGCGCCGACGAGCGCACCGCCATCGCCCGGGAACTGCACGACGTCGTGGCACACCACGTCGCGTCGATGGTGCTGCGCGTCGGCGTGGCCCGGCACGTGCTGCCGGACCTGGATCCACGGGTGGGCGCGGTGTTCGACGACGTGCACGGCACCGGGACGGCGGCGCTGACCGATCTGCGCCGCCTCGTGGCGGTGCTGCGCGACCCCGACGGGGTGCGCGACGCCTCGCTGACCGCGATCGAGCCGTCGGCGGTCCCGGCGGCGCTGGACGCGGCGGTGGACCGGGCACGCCAGGCCGGGGTCACCGTGGAGGCCGACGTCGACCCGGCGGTCGGGTCGCTGGACGCGGTGCGGGGCCAGGCGATCCTGCGCCTGACCCAGGAGGCGCTGACCAACGTGGCCAAGCACGCGGGCACCGCGGCGCGGGCCCGGCTGACCGTGGCGGTGGTCGACGGATCCGTCCACTGGGAGGTGTCGGACGACGGGCGGGGCGCGACGCCGGCCGCGGTGCCGGCCGGCGGCGGCCACGGCCTCACCGGGATGCGGGAGCGGGTCGAGGTGCTCGGCGGCCGGCTGGAGGCCGGGCCCACCGGCGCCGGCTGGCGGGTCCGGACCGTCCTGCCGGTCGCGGGCGCCGCACCGGCCGGGCCCTCCGGGTCCCCGGCCCACTCGCCGGAGCCGGCGGCGCCCCGGCCGCGGCCCGCCGGCCCGCACGCGCCGGAGCCGGCGTGATCCGCGTCCTGCTGGTCGACGACCAGCACCTCATCCGCGCCGGCCTGCGCATGCTCGGCGAGGCCCAGCCCGACCTGGAGGTGGTCGGCGAGGCCGACAACGGCCGGGAGGCGGTCACCCTGGCCGCGCGGCTGCTGCCCGACGTGGTCGTGATGGACCTGCGGATGCCCGGCGTCGACGGCATCACCGCGACCAGCCGGATCCTCGCCGAGCGTCCCGCCACCCGGGTACTGGTGCTCACCACGTTCGGGGACGACGACCACCTCTATCCCGCGCTGACCGCCGGCGCCTGCGGGTTCCTGCTCAAGGACGCACCCCCCGCCGACCTGCTCGACGGGGTGCGCCGGGCGGCCGCCGGCGACAGCCCGTTCAGCCCGGACGTGCTGCGGCGGCTCGTCCAGCGGGCGGTGCACGCGCGGGCCGAGGCGCCCCGGCCGGTGCAGGGCCTGACCGGGCGCGAGCGGGACGTGCTGAACCTGGTGGGCGAGGGCCTGTCCAACACCGAGATCGCCGACCGGCTGCACATCGGCGTCACCACCGTGAAGACCCACATCACCAGCCTCATGACCAAGAGCGGGAGCCCCAACCGGGTACGCCTGGCCCTGTGGGCCCGCGGCGCCTGAGCCGCGCCGGTCTCACTCCTCGATGGCGCCGCCCACCGCGCGCAGGTGCTCCCGGAAGGTGAGCCCCGGGTTCTCCGCCCGGCCCGCCAGGTACGCCCCGAACCCGACCTGCGCCCGCAACGGCTCACCGGCCCGGATCCGGTCGGCCTGCCGCCGCTCGGTGTCCCGGATGGACTCCGCGAGGCCGAACAGCTCGCCGACCCGGCCGGCCGGCACGAACAGCACCCCGTCCTCGTCGGCCAGGACCACGTCGCCCGGGTCGACCGTCCACGGCCCGACGCGCGCCGAGGCCAGCGCCTCGACCGGCCGCGGGTCCAGCCGCTGCGGCCCGGTGGGGGTGGCGCCGAGGCTGAACACCGGCAGCCCGACCGCCCGGATGTCGCCGGTGTCCCGGTGCAGGCCCCAGACCACCAGGCCGGCCAGGCCCGCGGCCTGCGCCTCCAGCACCACGAGGTCGCCGACGCACGCCTCGTCGGTGCGGCCGTCGTTGTCCACCACCAGGACGTCGCCGGGGGCCGCCCGGTCGATCGCCTCCAGGAAGATGTCGACGCTGCCGACGTGCCGGGCCGGCAGCACCCGGCCGGCCAACCGGCCGCCGGCCAGCACCGGCCGGACGGCGGCCGGGGCGCAGCGCACCGGAACGGCGGCCCGCAGGCAGGCGTCGGCGACGTGGGCGGTGGTCAGCGCGGCGAACCGCCGGGACAGCTCCGCTCGATCGATGCTCATGGGCCGACGCTAGCCACCGGGCGCGGCCGTGGGAGTGGCCAGTTCCGGGCTCGTGGCCCCGGCTCGCCACCCGGACAGCCCGTGGTCAGTTCGGGCGGGGCGTGCGCGTCGGCGGGCGGAACGCGGCGGGACGGCTCCGGCCGCGCCGGACCATCCGGCTCCGCCGCCGGGCCCGCGGGCCGTGCCGGACCGCCCGGTCCATGTGTGCCCGCGGCGGCGGGCGCAGCTCCGCCTCCCCCGCGCCGGCCGCCGTGCGCACCATCCGGTTGGCGTCGTCCGGGTCGCACCCGGTGGCTCGCAGCAGCTCGCTGTCCGCCGTCCGCAGGTCGGTGATCACGCCGTCGCCGAAGGAGTGGACCCCCTGCGCCCAGGCCCGGCCGGCCAGCTCGGCGCTCTCCCGGACCAGCCGCCGGGTGTCCGACAGGTCCCCCGTGCCCTCGCGGTACTCGCGGCGCATGACACGGACGGCCTGGCTGAGACGGGTCACGGCGTCGGCGAGGGCCGGCGGGATCGGTTCGCCGTACTGGAGCGCGGTGGCGGAGCGGCGGGCCACCGAGCGGGCGTACAGGACCATCCGCTCCAGGTGCTGCGCGGCGGCCGCGTACCGGTGGAACTGGTCGCGGCGGCGCCAGCGGACCGGCGCGATCGTGACCACCTCCTCGGCCCCGCTGAGCGCATCGTTGAGCCGTCCCACGTCGGCGTTGAGCCCCCGCATCCGCTCCAGGGCGCGGACCGCCGCGTCGGCGTCCCGGGTGGTCAGTGCCCCGGCGACGGCGTCGAGTTCGGTGGTGAGCACCGCGACGATCGGTTCGGTCGCCCGATCCAGCACCCGCAGCGGGTTGACCGGCAGCAGCAGCGCCACCACCAGGAGGCCGACCACGCCGCCGACCAGAGCGTCGAAGATCCGGGGCAGCTCCAGGCCCGGTTCGACCGGGGCGAGGGTGGCGATCAGCACGGCCGTACCGCCGGCCTGGCCGACCAGGGCACCGCCGCGCCCGGCGACGAGCAGCGCGGTCGCGACGGCCAGGGCGACCACCAGGCCGGTCTGCCACGACCCGGAGCCGAGCAGGTCGCGCAGCACGTCGCCGACCACGATGCCGAGCCCCACCCCGACCAGCAGTTCGAGGGTGCGCCGGGCCCGCTGGCCGATGGCGGTGGCGATGGTGCCGACCGCGGCGGCGGGCGCGAAGACGTGCGCGCCGGGGCCGAGCAGGTGCTGGGCGAGCAGGGCGGCGAGAGCGGCGGCCAGCCCGGCCTGGCCGGCGATCACGACGGTGATCTCCAGCTGGCGCAGCCGCAGCCGGCCGGCGGCGCCACCCTCGGCGCGCAGCTGGGTCAGTTCGCGTCCGGTCCGCGCGGCGGCCCGGTCCAGCGGCGAGCGGACGGTGTCGGGGCGCTCGTCGGCCATGGCGGCGCTTACCCGGCCCGGCGCGGGTGAACCGTCCGCCCCGACCGGCGCCGCGGTCAGCGCCGGAAGGTGCGGTCGAGCAGGTCGAACAGGGCGGCCCAGTGCCGCTCGGTGGCCCCCTCGTCGTACATGGGGGTGTCGGCCTGGGTGTAGCCGTGGCGGGCGCCGGCGTAGACCTCCGAGCGGTAGGTGACGCCGGCCGCGTCGAGCGCCTTCTCCAGCGTGGCGATCTGCTCGGCGGTCATCGACGCGTCCTGGTCGGCGTGACCGAAGTACAGCTCGCCGGTGACCGCGCCGACGCCCAGGTGCGGGCTGTCCGGGGCGTCGGTGACCACGCGCCCGGCGTGGAACGCGGCCGCCGCGGCGAGCCGGTCCGGGTGCGCCTCGATGGCACGCAGGGCGTTGGTGCCGCCCATGCAGTAGCCGGCGACCGCCGCCGGGCCGGGCGCGACGCCGGGCTGCGCGGCGAGGAAGTCCAGGTAGGCGGCGGTGTCCCGGGCGACGACGTCCGGGGTCAGCGAGCCGATCATCGGGCCGACCTTGGCGAACAGCTCGCCGCGCCGCTGATCGTCGGCCAGGCCGGAGAGATCGACCAGCGGGGCGCGGCCGAAGCGGTGGAACAGGTTCGGCACCAGCACGACGTACCCGCGGGCGGCGATCGTCCCGGCCATCTCGGCCATCCTCGGCCGCAGCCCGAACGCGTCCATGAAGACCAGGACGCCCGGGAAGGGCCCGTCCCCGTCGGGTCGGGCGAGCAGGGCGTCCGCCACCCCGTCGGCGGTCGGCACGTCCACGGTCGTCGTCTGCACTGTCCGGACCTCCCTGCGCTGCGCGTTCCGCGCTGCACGCTACCCCCGTGCCGGCGGACCGGCACGGCAAGGGCTTCCGGGGGACGCGAGCGGTGGGGCATCCTGGGTTGATGGGAGAGGTGCGACCGATGCCCAGTTTCGGAGACCTGTTCACCGACCTGCGCGGTGAGGACCGGACCCTGCGGGTCAGCTACCACCCGGACCGCGGCGCCGTGGTGCTGTCGCTGTGGAGCGGCACCCTCTGCCGCGGCTCGTTCCGGATGCCCGCCGACGACGTGGACCGGCTGGTCGGGCTGCTCACCGCCGTCCGGGCCGCCGCCGACGAGGGCGACCCGGACGGGCCGGGGACGGCCGCCGTCGAGGTGGCGACCCCGGTCGGCGAGCCGGCCGTGGAGCGGACCGGCGACATCTCCGGTACGGCCCGGCGCGTGGCCCTGCCGGCCGTGCCGGCGCCCCGGGTCGCCTGACCGGGCCACAACCGGACAAAGGTGGGGACTTTTCCCCTTCCGCGAACTACCTTCTGAAGAGGATTTCGGAAGGGAGGGACGATGCTTCCCGCTTCGTCACACACCGGTCGTCACCGCCGTCCCGCCTCGCGCGCCGCGCTCGGGACAGCGCTCCTCGTCGGCCTCGTCGGCCTGGCCGTCCCGGCGGCGCCCGCCGCGGCCGCACCCGCCACGGCCGCCTCGGCCCCGGCCGCCGCCACGGCCGGCACGCTCGCCGCCAGCAGCCAGCCGACGTTGCGGGAGGGCTCCCGCGGCGCGGCGGTCACCACGCTCCAAACCCGGCTCACCGCCCTGCACTACGACGTGGGCGGGGTCGACGGCATCTTCGGGCCGTCGACGCACCACGCGGTCGTCGCCTTCCAGAAGGTCAACGGCCTGGTCCGCGACGGCATCGTGGGGCCGCGCACCTGGGCGGCGCTCGACCGGCCGGTCGTCCCGAAGCCGAAGTACACCCATCCCGGCTACTCGGTCGAGGCCAACCTCACCCGGCAGGTGCTCTACCTGGCCAAGAACGGGGTCGTGGTTCGCATCCTGGACGCCTCCAGCGGCAAGGCCAGCACCCCCACGCCGACCGGCAACTGGACGGTGCAACGGCGCATCGACGGGTGGCGGCAGAGCGACCTCGGCCTGCTGTGGCGGCCGAACTACTTCTACCGCGGCTACGCGGTGCACGGCGCGACCTCCGTGCCCACCTACCCGGCCAGCCACGGTTGCGTCCGGGTGCCCGTCCCGGCGATGAACCGGCTCTGGGCCACCATCCGCATCGGCACCCCGGTGCACGTCTACCGCTGACCGCCCGGCCCCGGTACGCCGGGGCCGCGCGGGTCGTTTGCGGCGATGGAGCGCGGGAAGACGCCTTCCTCCAGCCGAGAGGGAGGCGTCGAGGTGGACCAGGACGAGTTCATCGGCTCGGTGGCCAAGCGCTGCGGCATGTCGCCGGAGCAGGCCGCGGCCGTCACGCACGCCACGTTGGCCACACTGGCGGAACGGATCGACGGCGGGGAGGCCCGGGACCTGGCCGACCGGCTCCCCGAGGCGCTGCGGGCGTACGCGTTCGGCGGCAGCGAGACCGGCGAGCGGTTCGGGCTCGACGTCTTCGTGGCGCGGGTCAGCGGGCGCGCCGACCTGGACCCGGAGCGGGCCCGGGACGGCGTCACGGCCGTGTTCGACGTGCTCCGCGACGCCGTCGACCCGGTCGGCTACGCGGACGTGGTCGCCCAACTCCCGGCGGAGTACGGCGACGTGGCCGACCAGACCGCGCCGTACGTTCAGCGCAGCCGGTGACGGGCGCCGGACCATGAGCGTGGCTGACGAGGACCCGCTGCGCCGGCCGCCGGAGGCCGACGCGCAGGAGCAGCGGGAGGACGAGACGGTGGTCGGCCCGCCGGACCGGATCGTGGACGCGGTGCCGGAGGCGACCGAGGCGGACCTGGCCGAGCAGGGAGTGCTGAGCCCGCCCAGCGACCAGACCGGCCTGCCCGACGCAATCCGAGACGACCTCACGCCGGCCGACGCCGTGGAGCAGAACCAGGAGATCCCGCTCCCCGACGAGGACCGCCGGGCCTGACGCTCAGCGGTCCGGGCTGTCCGCCGCGGCCATGAGGCGCAGCGCGTTCGGGTCCAGGCCGATGCGCACCGGCGTCTCGCCGTAGGGCTCGCCGTCGACCTCGATCCGGGCCGGCCGGTCCGTCTCCAGCCAGAGCTGGCGGACCGCCAGGAACGGCTCGTCGCCCAGGGTGCGGCGGCGCCCGGCCGCCGCGTTGCGCGCCGTCTCCCGCAGCAGGCCGCGCCGGGTCGGCCCACCCACCGGGTACGCGACCAGCAGCCGGTCGTCGGCGTTGGCGTCCGCGGTGATCGGCCGGCCGGCGTGGAAGCCGCCGTTGGCCACGTACACCTGGTGGGTGTCGAAGCCGTGCTCCCGTCCCTCGGCGCGCACGGTGACCCGCAGCGGCCGGTGCCGGGCCAGCAACCCCAGCGCCGTCAGCGGGTACGCGAGCCGGCCGACCACCCGCTTCAGGCGCGGCGGTGCGCTCAGCATGATGTCGGCCGACAGCCCGATCCCGACGTGGTTGGTGAACCGTGTGTCACCGATCAGGCCCAGGTCGACGTCGATCACCTTGCCGTCGGTCAGGAGCCCGACGGCGGCGTCGAGGTCGAGCGGGACGCCGACGGTGCGGGCGAAGTTGTTGGTGGTGCCCAGCGGCAGCAGGCCCAGCGCCATGTCCCGGTGGGCGAGCAGCCGCGCGGCGGTGCCGATGGTGCCGTCACCGCCCCCCGCGACCAGCAGGTCAGGCCCGAGGCCGGCGGCCTCGGCGAGCACCCGGTCCAGTTCGCCGGGCCGGTCGACCGGGTACGCGCCGAGCAGCTCGAACCCCGCCGCGCGCAGTCGGGAGTGGACGGCCTCGTAGAGCCGGCGGCCCCGCCGGGAGTGTGCGTTGACGACCAGGGCCGCCCGCCGCCGTTCCCGGATCGCCGCTCCCAGCTCCTGCTTGGTCCGCACGGTTCCCGACCCTATCCGCCGTCCGGCCCCGCCGGCGGGTCACGACGTAGGGAAACACCCGATTACCCGGGGGTCACCGTCGCCCTAGCGTCGGCCGCATGGCACGTCACGCGCTCCCGCCGGCCCGGACCGGCACCCGACCCCGCACCTCCCGCGCCGCGCGGCTCGGGGTGCTGCCCCTGCTCCTGCTGGCCCTGCTCGGGCCGGCCGCCTGCGACGACGCGGGCGACACGCCGACGGCCGGAACGGCCGGAGTGGACGCCGACGCCGGGGACGACGCGGCCGGCGCCGACGATGCCGGTGCGGTGAACAGCGTCCGGCCGCCGTGCCCGTTCACCGCGGCCCAGGTGTCCGACCTGCTCGAACAGCCGATGCGGGACGAGGGCAACTGCCTGTTCGGTGACGGCAAGGGGGTGGCCAGCCTGACCGTCACCACGGCCTCCACGTTGGCCGGCAGGGCGACCTTCGACTACGAGCACGAGCAGGCCGGCAAGCGGTACGAGCGGGTGGTCGACCTGGACCTGGGTGACCAGTCGTACCTGGCCGCCAAGGACGTCGCCGGTGAGGCCGTGCTGATCAGCGACAAGGGCGCGTACACCCTGACCCTGAGCAGCATCGGCGCCGACGTGGCCGGCTACGAGCAGACGCTGCGGCGCCTGCTCGACGCGATCCCGGCGTGAGGGGAGCCGGTGATGCGTAGCCGCCTTCTGCCCGCGCTCGCCCTCGCGGTGGCCCTCCTCGCGCCGATCGCCGGTTGCGGCGCCGACGACCCGCCGGCCGCCGCCGACGCGCCGGTAGCCGCGGCGCCCGCGCAGCCCGAACCCGAGTCGACCGAGGCGACCGAGGCGCCTCCGTCCGCCGCGCCGCCCGACGCCTGCGCCCTGGTGTCCCGGGCCGACGCGCAGCGGCTGGCCGGCACACCCGTGAACGCCGCGGTGCCGGTCCGGGAGTCCTGCACCTACACCGCTCCGGTGACCGGCCCCACCGCCCAGGTGGAGGTGTACGTCGGCGACGGCGCGAAGAAGTACCTCGACATCGAGCGGGAGCTGGGACACGAGGTGCTGCCGCTGGCCGGGGTGGGCGACGAGGCGCACCTCACCGCGGAGGCGTTCTTCATCCGGAAGGGCGACGTCTGGGTGGCGGTGCGGCTCATGCGGCTCAACGACCCGCAGGAGAACCGCGAGCCGCTGCGGGCCCTCGCCCGCACCGTCGCCGGACGGATGTGAGCCCGCCGGTGCGCGGCCGCCGGCTGCTCGCCGCCGCGACGGTGGTGCTGCTCGCGCTGACCGGGTGCGACAGCCCCCGCGCGGCCGGCGGCGCCACGGGCGCGGACCGCGACGCCGACCTGCGCTACGGGGCGGCGCCCGCACCGGGACCGGACGTGACCCTGCAACCCGACGTGGTGATCGTCGGCGGGGGCGGCCGGTCGGTGCGGTCGGTCAGCGCCGACGGGCTCACCTGGCGGCTGGACGCCGCCGCCCGCAACGCCGACCGGCTCGCACCCGGCGTGGTCATGTTCGTCACCGGACGGGGCGTGGGCCGGGTGCTGGACCTGGCCGAGTCCGGCGGCGACCTGCTGGTGACCATCGGCCCGGTGGACATCACCGAGGTGGTCCGGGACGGCAGCTTCGCGGCCCGGGGCCTGACCCTCGACGATCCGGTCGTCTACCCGGCGGGCGAGCCCTCGTGGGCCGAGGAACCGCCGGCGCCGCGCGGCACCTTCGGCCGCAGCCGCCCGATGCTGGCACCGGCCACCCCGCCCAGCCAGCCGGCGCCGCAGCGCGGCGGCCGGGGCGCCGCCCGGTCGCAGGGCTACCAGCTCTACACCACCTGCTGCACCGACGGCGTCGGTGCGCACTTCGCGTACGACGACGGTGGGGTGCGCCTGGTCGGGACGGTGACGCTCACCTTCGCCCGGCCGGACGCCTCCTTCCGACTGGACATCGGGGGCGGCACGGTGAGCCGGGCCGAGCTGGAGATCGGCGGCGGGTTCGGGATCAAGGTGGCCTTCGAGGGCGGCATCTCCGACGGGCGCAACCACAGGAAGGTGTTTCAGGTCCCGGTCGACATCTCCTTCCCCATCGGACACGCGGCGGGCGTCCCGCTGTCGTTGACGGTGACCCAGACGCTGGAGGTGACCACCGCGTTCGGCGCCCGCAGCGGCACGGTGAAGGGCTCGGGCGAGTACGCGCTGGCCGGGAAGCTCGGCTTCGGCTGGGCGGACGGCCGCGTCGGCCCCCGGGTGACGAAGTCGTTCCAGCGCCGCAGCAGCCTGCTCAACTCGCTCACCGGCGTGCCCGTGGGCGTGATGGGCCTGCTCATCCGCCACGGCGTCCGGTTCACCGTCGGCATCAGCGCCTTCCTGTTCACGGCCGGCGTCTACTTCGAGCTGACCACCTCGTACGGGGCCACGCTGGGCTCGGCCCTCGGCGCCGCGTACGCCCAGTGCCGTGGGGTCGGTATCGGGGTGCGGGCGACCTTCGGCGTCGGCTACCGCATCCTGGAACCGGTCGTCCAGGTGATCAACAGGTTCCTCCGCCTGCTCAGCCCGTCCCGCGCGCCGGCGATCCCACCCGTCGCGGCGACCGCCGGCCCGAGCTGGCACAGCGAGGTCTACCGCAACGAGGAGGTGGTGCCGAGCGTCCCGATCTGCGGACACGCCCCGCGCTGACACCGGCCGGCACTGGGCCGGGTGGCGCCGCTGTGCCAGGATCCCGCCATGGACGCCTCCCTGGTCGGCCGAGACGCGGTGGTCGAGCGGGTGTGGCGCGCCCTGGCCGGCGGGGCGCCGGTGCTGCTGGAGGGCGCCAGCGGGATCGGCAAGACCACCGTGTGGCGGGCGCTGGTGGCGCGCGCCCGGCGGGCCGGCTGGACGGTGCTGACCGGCATGCCGACCGAGGCCGAGGCGGCCCTGCCGTACGCGGCGCTGGCCGACGTGCTGCGGCCGCTGGCCGATCGGGTGCCGGACCTGCCCCCGCCGCAGCGGGCCGCCGCCGACGTGGTGCTGCTGACCGGCGACCACGACGAGGCGGTCGACGAGCGGGCCGTGGGCGCGGCCACCCGTACCCTGCTGGACGCCGCGACCGACGGCGACACCCAGGTCATGCTCGCCCTGGACGACGCGCCCTGGCTGGACCCGGCGAGCGAACGCGCGCTGCGGTTCGCGCTGCGCCGCCTGACCCGCCGGCCCGCCGTGCTGGTCGCCCACCGCACCGGGGCGGCCGGACCGCCCGCGGTGCCGCTGGGCCTCGACGACGACCCGAGCGGCCATCACCCGCTGAGCCGGGTGGGCCTGCCGCCGCTCGGGGCCGGCGAGCTGCACCGCATCGTCCGGGCCCGGCTCGGCGGCACGCTCAGCCGTCCGCTGCTCGCCCGGCTGGCCCGGGACGCCGACGGCAACCCGCTGCTGGCCATCGAGCTGGCCCGCGCGGTGCTGCGGCTGCCCCGGCCACCCGGGCCGGACGAGGACCTGCCCGTGCCGTCCTCACTGCGCCACCTGCTCGCCGACACCCTGCGGGCGCTGCCCCGCACCGGCCGCGACGCGGTGCGCCTGGCCGCGCTGCTGACCGTGCCCACCGCCAAGGACCTGGCCGCGGCGGGCGTGCCGGCCGAGGCGCTGGACGCGGCCGAGGACGCCGGGCTGATCGCCGTCACGCCGGACCGGATCGAGTTCGTCCATCCCCGCTACGCCGCCGCGGTGCGCGAGAGCATCCCGCCCGGGGTGCGACGCCGGCTGCACGGTGTGCTGGCCGACGCGGTGTCCGACCCGGACGAACGGGCGCGGCAGCTCGCCCGCTGCGCCGTCGCGCCGGACGCCGTCGTCGCCGCCGACCTGGCCGCCGCCGCGGCGCGGCACCGGCAGCGCGGCGCGCCCGCCCTGGCCGCCGAGTGGTACGACCGCGCCGCCGGGCTCACCCCGCCCGAGGCGACGGCCGAGCGGGACCGGCGCCGCCTCGACGCGGTGCAGTGCCGCCTGGACAGCGGCGACTACGCGGCGGCCGGCCGGGCCGCCGAGGCCGCTGCCGCCGAGCTGGCCGGCCCGGCCCACGCCGAGGCGCTGCTGCTGCGCGCCCTGGTCGCCTGGTGCGTCGACGACCTGCCCGGCGCACTCTCCGTCGCCGAGCGGGCGCTGGCCGCCGCGGATCCCGACGGCCGGCTGGCCGGGCGGATCCACGCTCACCTGACCATGTTCCACGACACGCCGGAGCCCGCCCGCCGGCACGCCGAGGCGGCCATCGCCCGGCTCGCCGACGGGGACCAGCACCGCCCGCTGCTCACCGCCGCGCTGCTGCTGCTCTTCTTCCACGAGGTACGCGCCGGCCGGCCGGCCCGCACCGACCTGCTCGACCGGGCGCTGGCCCTGGAGGCCGGCGAACCGTCCTTCCTGGCCGGCTCGATCCCGGCCATCTGGTGGAAGGCGATCGACGACCACGACCGGGCGCGGTCCCGGCTGCACCGGATGCTGGACCGGGCCGTGGCCCGCGGCGACGAACCCTGGCAGCACGAGACGCTCACCCACCTCGGCGAGGCGGAGCTGCTGGCCGGCCGCTTCGCCGCCGCCGGCACCCACATCGCCGCCGCCCGGGACCTGGGTGAGCAGCTCGGCACCGGGCTGGTCGGCGAGACCTGGCTGGCCGGGATGCTGGACGCGTACCGGGGGCGTCTCGCCGAGGCCGGCGCGGTGGCCGAGGCAGGGCTGCGCCGGGCCGACGAGTTCGACGATGCCTGGTGCCGCCGCATCCACCGGCAGCTCGCCGGCCTGGTCGCGCTCTCCGCCGGCGAGTGGGGGGCGGCCGCGGCCGCGTACGGGGCGCTCGCCGGCGAGCTGGACCTCTCGGGCATCGCCGAGCCGGTGGCGCAGCGCTTCGAACCGGACTGGATCGAGGCGTGCGTCGGCGCGGGCGACCTGGCGACGGCGGCGACGGCGTACGGCCGGCTCGCCGAGCGGCACACGCGGCTGGCCCGCCCGTGGACCGCCCTCGGCCTCGCCCGCAGCCGGGTGCTGCTGGACAGCGCGAGCGGCGCCGACCCGGCCCCGGCGCTGGCCGCGCTGGCCGCCGCCCGTGCCGCCGTACCGGCGGACGTGCTGCCCCTGGACCGGGCCCGCTGCCTGCTGGTCGCCGGCCGGGCGCACCGGCGGGCCCGCCGCCGGCGGGAGGCCCGGGAGGCCCTGGAGGCGGCGGTCGCCGAGTTCGACACGCTGGGGGCCGTCGCCTTCGCCGAACGGGCGCAGGCGGAACTGGCCCGGGTCGGCCGGCGGGCCCCGACGTCGACCGCGCTGACCGCCACGGAGGAGCGGGTGGCCCGGCTCGCCGCCCGGGGGCAGACGAACCGGGCCATCGCCGACGCGCTGTTCATCAGCCCGAAGACCGTGGAGGCGAACCTCGCCCGGGTCTACCGGAAGCTCGGCATCTCCACCCGCGCCGAACTGGGCGCGGCCATGGGCGGGCCGGCCCCCCGCTGACCCTGGCGCGACGCGGCGGTCAGTGCACGGCGACGGCGACCGCGGCCGGGTCGACCGCGGCCAGCCGCGCCGGCCGGACCACGGCGAGCAGCACGACCAGGGCCACGGCCATGCCACCGGCCACCACGGCGGCCATCGCCACGCTGCCGGTGCCCAGCACGCCGACCAGCGGCGCGGCGAGCGCGCCGACGCCGAACTGGACGGCGCCCAGCAGCGCGGCGGCCGTGCCGGCCGCCTCACCGTGCCGGGACAACGCCAGGGCCGGCGCGTTCGGCATGGCGAGCCCGGCCGCGGCGAGCACCACCCAGAGGGTGGCCAGCACGGCCGGCAGGCCACCGACGCCGGTGGCGGCGAAGCCCACCAGCACCAGCCCGGCCGCGGTGCCGACGGTGAGCGCGGTGATCAGGATCCGTTGCGGGGTGTACCGGCGCAGCAGCCGCACGTTGAGCTGGGTGGCGGCGATGAGCCCGACCGCCCCGGCGCCGAACGCCAGGCCGAACTGCTGCTCGTCCAGCCCGTACCGCTGCTGGAAGACGAACGACGACCCGGCCACGTACGCGAAGAGCGCCGCCATGGCGAGTCCGGTGACCAGCACGAGCCCGACGAACGTCCGGTCCCGCAGCAGCGCGCGGTAGTCCCGGCCGACGGCGGCGACGCCGCCGTGACGGCGGCGCTCCGGCGGCAGGGTCTCCCGGAGCCCGACCGCCGCGACCACGACCAGCAGCAGCCCGAAGACGGCGAGGGCCACGAACACGCCCCGCCAGTCCGACCAGCGCAGCAGCGCGCTGCCGAGGGTGGGCGCCAGGATCGGCGCCGCGCCCATCACCAGCATGAGCCGGGAGAAGAGCCGGGCGAAGGCGGCGCCGCTGAACAGGTCGCGGACCACGGCCGTCGCGACGACCGAGGTGGCCGCCACGCCCAGCCCCTGGAGGACCCGGAGCACGCCCACCACCTGCACGGTCGGTGCGACCACGCAGAGCAGCGAGGCCACGATGTGCAGCGCGATCCCGGCGAGCAGCGGCAGGCGCCGGCCCACCGCGTCGGAGAGCGGGCCGATCAGGAGCTGGCCGAGGGCGAGCCCGGCGAGGGTGCCGGTGAGGGTGAGCTGCACGGCCGCCGAGGTGGTCTCCAGGTCCGCGGTGATGGCCGGCAGCGCGGGCAGGTACATGTCGATCGTCAGCGGGCCGATCGCGATCAGCGAGCCGAGCACCAGCACGAGGCGCAGCTGCTGCCCGCGGCTCATCAGGTCACCCGGTGTGTCGGTGGTCGGGGCGGGAGAGGACTGCGCAGTGGTCACACCTGGCAGCAAATCACCGAGGGCGGATCTCATTCCCGCCCTCGCCGAAGGTGCCCCAGGTCACACCGGCTCGTTGAACCGTCCGCCGCACTTTTCACGGGAGGAGAAACCGTGCCCGACTATCCCCAACCGGCCGCCGAGGTGGGCCGGATCGAGCCGGCGCCCCGCCGGGTCCGCGCCTTCCTGGCCGGCGAACTGGTCCTGGACACCGGCCGGGCGCGGTACGTCTGGGAGTGGCCGCCCTACCCGCAGTACTACGTCCCCGCCGCCGACGTCCGCCGGGACCTGCTGGTGGACGAGGGACGCACCGAGGAGACCCCGCTCGGCGCGGCGCGGCTGCACGGGTTGCGGGTCGGCGAGTTCGCCCGGGCCTCCTGCGCCCGGTGGTACGGCGCGGACGCGCCGCCCGGGCTGGCCGACACCGTCCGGTTCGACTGGTCCGCGCTGGACGCCTGGTTCGAGGAGGACGAGGAGGTCTTCGTCCACCCCCGCAACCCGTACTCCCGGGTGGACGCGCTGCGCTCCACCCGCCGGGTCCGCGTCGAGCTGGACGGGACGGTGCTGGCCGAGTCGACCTCGCCGGTGCTGGTCTTCGAGACCGGCCTGCCGACCCGCTACTACCTGAGCCGCACCGACGCGCACTTCCGGCACCTGGTGCCGTCCCGGACCCGGACCGCCTGCCCGTACAAGGGCCGCACCAGCGGCTACTGGTCGGTGCGCGCCGGCGACCGGCTCCACCCGGACCTGGCCTGGTCGTACGACTTCCCCACCGCCGCGCTGCTGCCGATCGCCGGGCTGGTGGCCTTCTACAACGAGAAGGTCGACCTGCTCGTGGACGGGAAACGCCTCGCCCGGCCACGGACGCACTTCTCCTGACCCGGCGAGGTGGCGTCAGCCCTTGCGGCCGGTGGTGGCGATGCCCTCCACGAAGTGCCGCTGCGCCAGGAAGAACAGGATGATCATGGGTACGGTGGCGATCACGCTGCCGGCGAGGACGATCTCCCACTGCTGCTCGCCGCCGTACCCGAACCGGTCGAGGATCACCTTGAGCCCGCGGGGCAGGGTGTAGAGCTGCTCGTTGCGCAGGTAGATCAGCGGCTTGACGAGGTCGGTCCAGCTCGCCTTGAACTCGAAGACGAACGCCACCAGCAGCGCCGGGCGGATCAGCGGGAAGGCCAGCTTCCAGAACAGCTGCGGGTAGCTCGCCCCGTCGACGCGGGCCGCCTCGAAGTACTCGCGGGGCAGGGAGAGGAAGAACTGCCGCAGCAGGAAGATGTAGAACGCCGACCCGAAGAGGTTGCCGGCCCAGAGCGGCACCTGGGTGTCGATGAGCCCGAGCCGGTTCCAGATCAGGTAGGTCGGGATCATGGTGACCGCGAACGGCAGCATCATGGTGGCGAGCACCAGGCCGAACAGCAGGTTCCGGCCCGGGAACCGGAAGTACGCGAACCCGAACGCCACCCAGGCGCTGGACAGGGTCGCCGCGGCGGCCGCCGCCACCCCGACCACCACGCTGTTGAAGAGCCAGGTGAGCAGCGGCATGGCCTGCCAGGCCTCGGCGTAGTTGTCCGGCGCGAACGGCGTGGGCAGGAAGCCGGGTGCGAAGACGTACTCCCGAGGTCGCAGCGAGGCGCTGACCAGCCAGACGAACGGCAGCGTGAAGATGACGGCCGCGCCCACCAGGGCGAGCACGAACAGGATCCGCTGCCAGCGCGGCCGCCGGCCGTCCTCCCGGCCCTGCTCGCGGGGCGCCGTCACCGGCGCGACCACCGTGCCCGCGACGCCGGTGCCCACCGGCTGACTCGTCGTGGTCACCGGTCCTCCCCCTCGTAGTAGACGAACCGGTTGCTCAGCTTCACCTGCACGGCCGTGATGATCAGGATGATCAGGAAGAGCAGCCAGGCCATCGCCGACGCGAAGCCCATGTGCAGGAACTGGAACGCCTCCTGGAACAGGTGGATCACGTAGAACGACGCCGCGTCGCTGTTGAACGAGCCCTGTGTCTGCCGGTTGCCGAAGTACATGGTGTAGACCTCGGTGAACATCTGCAGCGACGCGATGGTGTTGACGATCAGCGTGAAGAAGAGCGACCCCGAGATCATCGGCAGGGTCACGTGGCGGAACCGGGCCCAGGCGCCGGCCCCGTCGAGGTCGGCGGCCTCGTAGAGGTCGCGGGGCACGTTCTGCAACGCGGCCAGGTAGATGATCACCGTGGAGCCGAGGCTCCACAGGCTCATGAGCACGATGCCGGGCATCACCCAGTGCGGGTCGGTGGTCCAGCTCGGACCGTCGATCCCGAGCAGCGCCAGGCCGCGGTTGACCAGGCCGTCCTGGGTGTTGAGCAGCAGCAGGAACAGGATGCCGACGGCCACCGCCGGGGTCATCACCGGCAGGTAGAACACGGTGCGGAAGAAGCCCTGCCAGCGGCCGACCCGCTTGAGCAGCAGCGCCAGGCCGAGCGAGATCGACATCACCAGCGGCACGTGCAGTGCCGTGTAGTAGACGGTGTTGCCGAGGCTGCGCGCCACCTGCGGGTCCGACACGAGCTGCCGGTAGTTGTCCAGCCCGGTCCAGCGCGGGGCGTTGATGACGTCGTACTCGGTGAAGCTGAGCCAGAGGCTGGCGACCATCGGGCCCGCGGTGAACACGAGGAACCCGACGATCCAGGGCGCCAGGAAGACGTACGCCCAGCGGGCCTCCCGCCGGGCCAGCGGCGTGCGGCGCCGCCGGCCCGGGACGGGAGGGGTGACGGTGGCGGCCATGGCCGGGCTCAGCCCGCGGCCTTGTCCAGCGCGGCGGTCGCCTCCTGCTGGGCCCGGGCCAGCGCCTCGGCCGGCTGCGCCTGCCCGGAGAGCACCCGGTTCACGGCGTCGGTCCAGGCCTTGTCGAACTCGGCGCCGGCCGGCGAGGCGGGCATCGCGAACGCGGCGTCCTGGGCCTCACGGATGGTGGTCACGGCGTCGTCGAAGCGCTTGTTGCCGGTCGGCTGGTACAGCTCGTCGAAGATCTTCTTGTCGGCGGCGGTGTTGCCGGTCCAGACGCCGGTGAACGGCAGGTTGGCCGCCTTGCGCGCCTCGGCCCGGGCCTTGGCGGCGGCGAACCAGGTGTCGGTGGCGGTCATCTGCTTGACGAAGGCGCAGGCCGCCTCCGGGTTCTTGGCGCCCTTGGTGACCACCCACGCCTGGCCGGAGGACATGGTCAGCGGCTTGCCCTGCCGGTCCACGAAGGGCTTCACGACCAGCTCGGCCTTGGGGCTGTTCTTGGCAACCTGGTTGAGGAACCACTCCTCCATGGGCCACGCGGCGATCTGGTTCCTGGCGAGGGGGTTCTGGGCGCCGAAGAAGTCGAAGGTGTCCCGGAACGACTTGAACTTGCCCCAGCCGCCCTGGTCCTGGATGAGCTTGACGCCGGTGGTCAGCGCCTCGACCACCTTTGGGTCGGTCAGGTTGGCCTTGGCGCCGTCCGCCGAGATCATCTCGGCGGCGTTGGCCTTGGCCCACATGGGCAGGAACTCGGGAATCTTCGGGTCGATACCGATCCGGCTGAGCCGACCGCCGGAAACCTTCGCCAGCTTCGTGTTGACCGCCGGCAGGCTTGCCCAGTCGGCGAGGTTGACGTCGTCGGCGGTGAGGCCGGCCTGCTTCAGCAGCGCCTCGTTGAGATAGAGCACCCGTACCTGGGAGAACTCCGGGATGCCGTAGACCGTGCCGTCGAGAGTGACCTGGTCCTTGGCGGCCTGCCGGTACTGCCCCAGGTCGATCTGCTGCTTCTCGACGCAGTCGGTGAGCGGCTGGATCGAGCCGCGCTTGGCGTACGTGCCGATCAGCTTGCGGTCCATGTACACGAGGTCCGGCGGGTTGCCCGACGCGACCGCGGAGAGGAACTGCTGCTCGTCGAAGGCGCCCTCGGTGATCTTCAACTGGACGTCCGGGTGGTCCTTCTTGAAGGCGTCCACCCGCGTCTTGGCGATCTCGTCGGAGAGGCCGAAGCCCATGGTGCTCAGGGCACCGCTGCCCTTGCTGTCACCACCGTCGGAGTCACCCCCGCCACCCACTCCGCCGCAGCCGCTGATCGCCAAGGTCAGCGCCCCGGCCAACGCGGTTGCCCGCAGTCTCCGTGACATGGCCACCTCCCGTAGTCGCGCGGGCCACCCTGCTCGCGCGACCTGCACTTCTCCGGTTCCCGGGAACTTCAAACCCGGAGGGCGGAAGTGGGTGATCAGTCGATCTGCGCCGGCCGCCGCCCCGAGAGCCGCTCGACGGCGACCGCGGCGAGCAGGAGCAGGCCGAGCGCGCCGAGCGCGGCGGCGGGCGGCAGCACCACCCCGAGCGGCAGCAGGAGCAGGACCAGCACGACGACGGCGCGCTGCCCGGGCGGGACCGGCTGCCCGGTGAGCCGGAGGAAGAGCAGCCGGCCGCCCAGGAACAGCGCGGCGCCGCCGTGCAGGGCGACCGAGGCGGACCAGCTCATGGTCGCGCCCTCGGCGTGCTCGTCGCCGCCGGCGACGAGGGCGAGCACCTGTTCGACGCCGAGCGACAGGTAGATGACGCCGGTGATCAGCAGCAGGTGGGTCTGGCTGTAGGCGTCGGAGGCGATCCGGTCCCGCCGCTGCCCCATCGCCGTGGCGAGCACACGGGCGGCGGCGGGTCCGGCCCGGTCGAAGTAGAGCCACCACAGGCAGGAGGTGATCGCGAAGCCGACCAGCGCCACGCCGAGGACCGGCAGCCGGGTGACCGCCGACCCGGCGCCCACCCCGGCGGCGACCAGCGACTCACCGAGCGCGATGATCAGCACGAGGCCGTGCCGCTCGGTGAAGTGGCTGGCGCTGCGCAGCGGCCAGGTGCCGCGCCGCGCGTAGGAGAGGCGCTGCCCGCCGATCTCGACGACGAAGGCCACCACCCACAGCACGGCGTGCGCGGTCCCGCTCAGCAGCGCGCCCAGCAGCAGCGGCACCCAGCCGGCGGCGCTGACCGCCGCGAAGAACCGGATCCGCGCCCGCAGCCCGGGCACCCCGGCCGCCGCCCAGTGGTAGAGCCCCAGGTGGACGACGCGGAGCAGCACGTAGGCGAGCGCGACGAGCAGCGGCCCGTCCAGGCCCGGCCCGGGCGTCCAGGCCTCGGGCATGGCCAGCGCGGCCACGAACAGCGCCGCCATCGCGACCAGGAACCCGCCGCGGACCACCCCGACCTCGGCCCGCGTGTGGTTGCCCAACCAGGTGTACGAGGACCAGGCGATCCAGAGCAGCACGAGCAGGATCAGCCCCTGCCCCATGGTGGCCGGGGTGGCCCGCTGCCCGATCAGCGCCATGATGCGGGTGAGCGCGAAGACGAAGACCAGGTCGAAGAAGATCTCGAACGGCGTGACCCGGCGCCCGGCCGGCGCGGGGGCGGGCGGGCGCGGCCACGACGGACGCCGCCGTGCCCCGTCCCGCCCCACACCGCCGCCCCTCCACCGCTCCCGACCGGTCGCCTCCGCCGACGGTAGGCGGCGCGGCGGGAGCGGTGCGCGGATTCCGGTGATTGGCCGGTGCCCTGTTACGCCCCCGCGGCGTCACCCCACGCGGCCCGCACGAGGGCCGGGAGCACGCGGGCCGCCGGCCCGTGCAGGTTCACCGCGCACACCGCGTCCAGCGGCGTCTCCTCCGGGTTGACCTGGATCACCGTCCCGCCTCCGCGGGCCGCGACCTGCGGGATCTCCGCGGCCGGATACACCAGGCCGGAGGTGCCGACGGTGAGCAGGACGTCGCAGCGGTACGCCGCCTCGACGGCGGCCGCGAAGGCCGCCTCCGGCAGCGCCTCGCCGAACCACACGACCCCGGGCCGGACCGGCGCGGCACAGCGCCCGCAGCGGGGCGGCTCAAGGCGCCGGCCCTCCCCCGGCTCCGCGCCGGCCACGGGCACGGGCGCGGGCTGGGCGCAGGCCGAGCAGCGCGGCGCGAAGAGGCTGCCGTGCAGGTGGACCGTTCCGGCGGAGCCGGCCCGCTCGTGCAGGTCGTCGACGTTCTGGGTGACCACCACCGTGTCCGGCACCCGGGCGGCCAGCGCGGCCACGGCCCGGTGCCCCGGGTTCGGCTCGGCGCGGCCGACGGCGGCGCGCCGCCACTCGTACCAGCCCCAGACCAGCGCGGGGTCGGCGCGGTACGCCTCCGGGGTGGCGAGGGCCTCCGGGTCGAACCGTGCCCAGAGGCCGGTGAGCGCGTCCCGGAAGGTGGGCACGCCGCTCTCGGCGGACATGCCGGCGCCGGTGAAGACCACCAGGCGTCGCGCCCCCGCGAGCGCCTCCGCCGCGTCCGCCAGGTCCATCCGCTCCCGCTCCCGTGGGCCGGTCACCGGGTGACGGTCAGGTGGACGTCCACCCGGTCGCCCAGCGCGATGCCCTCGGCCCGGCGGACCGCGGTCTTCACCGGCACGATGTAGCGCCCGTCCTTGGGCCAGAGCGACGTCTGCCAGCCGGTGCCGCCGATCCGCGCGGTGACCGGGATCATCCCCCAGCCGTACGTGACCGAGGCCGAGGCCGCCTCCAGTTCGCCGCACAGGTCGTCGGGCACGGTGACGAAGTGCCAGGGCGCCGGCCCCCGCCAGAACCACACCTCGCCGCTGAACTCCAGCTCCACCCGCTCAGGATAGGCGTCGATCCCGCCCGGTCCGCAGCACCCGCACGCCGGCCAGCACCGTCCACACCAGCATCGGGAACACCGCGACCCGCTCCATCCCCCCGACCCCGATGCCCACGTCGACCTGGGCGAGGAAGAGCGCCACGCCGGCCACCCCGGTCGCACCGAGGACCAGGCTGGCCCCCCGCATCCCGCCCAGCACCGGCGACCGCCGGGCCGCCGCGGCCGCCACCATCCCGGCGTTGCCGAGCACGAAGATCAGCAGCGCGGCCAGGAAGTGCCGGTTCTCGTCCACGTCGGCCGGAGCAGCGGCGGCCAGCGCGTACCCGGCGGCGGCGGCGAGCGTGAACAGCCGCGCGACGGTGGCGGCGGCGCCGCGGCCGAGCGCCGGCCAGGTGAGCAGCACCCCGAGCGCGAGCAGGACCGCCGTGGCGGTCATCGCGCCGTTCATCCCGGCGTGCCAGGGCGAGCAGACCGGGCGGGGCCGGGTGCTGTCCCACAGGCCGCAGGTCACGTTGCCGAGGTCGCTGATGTTGTTGGTGGCCCAGCTGAACGGCGGTTGCCGCCAGGCGAGCCCGACGACCACGTTCGCGGCCAGGAACAGGGGTGTGGCGAGCAGCCAGCAGGTGGCGCCGAGACGGTCACGATCCATGGGGTCCAGTCCAGCGCGCAGGGGCGGGCCGGCGCACGGGGCCTGGCGGCCGGAAGAAGGTAGGGCCAGGCATACCCGGGAAGTGGGTCCAGACGGCTGGGCTGGGCGAACACCGCCTGGCTAGCGTGACGACATGACCTTGGACGAACCCCGGCACCTGGCGGAGGCCCTGCGCCGGCGCCGCTACCTGATCTCCGCGTGGCCCTGGCGCGCGCTGGCGTACGCCGTCACCACCGTGCCGCTGGCCGGGGTCCTCGCGGCCGGGCTGTTCGTGGCCGGGGCGCCGCTGCTCGCGGTGGTGACGGCGGCCCAGCGGGGCCGTCCCGTGGCCCTCCCCCTCGTCGTCCTGCTCACCGTCGCCGCCCTGGCCGTGGTGGCCGTCGCGCCGCTCGTGAGCGCCCCGCTGGCCGCCGTCGAGCGGTGGCGGCTCGGCGTGGTCGACGGGCGCCCGGTGGCCGGGCCGCGGCTGCGCGGGCCGGCCGCGCGGTACGCCAGCCCGGCCGCGTGGCGGGAGGTGGCGTACGCGGCCTGGCTGGGCGGGGTCGTGCCGCTGGCGTACGGGATGTTCGCCCTGCTCGCCCTGCTCGACGTCGTCCTGCTCGCCGGCCCGTGGCTGGCCGGCGGGACGGACCGGATCGTGCTGGTCTGGACCACCGTGGACACCCCGGGCGCGGCGGTCCCGTACGCCGTCGCGGCGCTGCTGGCCGTGCCGGGACTGGGCTACCTGGGCGGCCTGCTCGTGGCGGCCCAGGCCGCGGTGGCCCGCCGGCTGCTGGGCGTCCCGCCCGACGGGCCGGCGCTGCGCGAGGTCACCCGTTCCCGGGCCCGGCTGGTCGGCGCGTACGAGGCGGAACGCCGCCGGATCGAGCGGGACGTGCACGACGGGGCGCAGCCGCGGCTGACCAGCCTCACCCTCCAGCTGGGGCTGGCCCGGCTCGACGTGCCCGAGGACTCCCCTGCAGCGATGCCCCTGGCCGCCGCCCATGAGCAGGCCAAGGAGCTGATGGTGACGCTCCGGCGGATCGTGCAGGGCATCCGTCCGCAGCAGCTCACCGAGCTCGGCCTGGCCGGCGCCGTCCGCGAGCTGGCCGACCGGGCCACCGTCCCGGTCACCGTGCGGGCCGACCTCAGCGGGCCGGTGCCGGAGCTGGTCGAGACCACCGCCTGGTACGTGGTCTCCGAGGCGTTGGGCAACGTCGCCCGGCACGCCGCCGCGAGCCGCGCCGAGGTGCGGCTCACCCGCGCCGACCGCCGCCTGGTCGTGGAGGTGGAGGACGACGGCCGGGGCGGCGCCGACCCGGCCCGGGGCACGGGGTTGACCGGTCTCGCCGACCGGGTGGCCGCCGTGGACGGGCGGTTGCTGCTCGCCAGCCCGCCCGGTGGCCCTACCCTCGTCCGGGTGGAGGTGCCGTGCCGCCCGTGACCCGGGTCGTGCTCGCCGAGGACGAGGTCCTCCTGCGGGAGGGCCTCGCCGGCCTGCTGACCCGGTTCGGCTTCACCGTTGTCGCCGCCGTCGGCACGGCGCCCGACCTGCTCGACGCGGTCCGCACCCACCGGCCGGAGCTGCTGGTCACCGACATCCGTATGCCGCCGGACCACCGGGACGACGGGCTCCGCGCGGCGGTCACCCTGCGCGCGGAACGGCCGGACCTGGCCGTGGTGGTGCTCAGCCAGCACGTGCAGAGCGGGTACGCGGCCGCGCTGCTCGACAGCGGCGACGGCCGGCGGGTGGGCTACCTGCTCAAGGACCGGGTGGCCGACGTCGCCGAGTTCGCCGACACCTTGCACCGGGTGGCGGCCGGCGGCACCGCGGTCGACCCCGACGTGGTGCGGCACCTGCTGCGCCGGCCACGGGATCCCCTGGCCGCCCTGTCGCCCCGGGAGCGGGAGGTGCTCGCGCTGGTCGCCGAGGGCCACTCCAACGGGGCGATCGCGGCGCGGCTGCACGTCACCGAGGCGGCGGTCGGCAAGCACGTGGGGAACATCCTCACCAAGCTCGACCTGCCGCCCGCCGAGGACACCAACCGCCGGGTGCTGGCCGTGCTCGCCTACCTGCGCGCCGGGCGTTGACGGCTCAGAGGTCCATCGGCGCGGGGTCGGTGGCGAGCTGCCGGAACCGCTCGCGCGGGTCGGGCACCAGCCGCCGGGAGGCCAGGTCGAGCAGGCCGCCCACGCCCGTGATGGTGGCGACCGGGGTGCCGTCCGGGCGGGTGAGGTCCTGCACGATCTGGAAGGTCTTCCCGTCGCCCCAGCGGAACTCGCAGGACACGTCCACCTCGTCGCCGCCGCGCAGCTCCCGCAGGTAGCGCAGGGTGACCTCCAGGGCGACCGGGCCCACCCCGCCGGCGAGGAGCCGGTCCTGGGGGATGCCGGCGGCGCGCAGGCACTCCCACCGGGCGTGCTCGCCGTACTGGAGGTAGACGGCCTGGTTCAGGTGGCCCTGGGTGTCGAGTTCGTAGCCGCGGACGGTGACGCGCACCCGGAACGGATCTGCCATGCCGTCGAGCCTAGCCACGGGTACGACATCACCCGGCGGTCTCGTCGGGCCGCCCGAGCTGCGCGACGTGCGTCGGGTCGAGGACGCGGGAGAGGAACGAGCGGGTCCGCTCGTGCCGGGGCGCGCCCAGCACCTCCTCCGGCGGCCCCTGCTCGACCACCACGCCACCGTCCATGAACACCACCCGGTCGGCGACGTCCCGGGCGAACGCCATCTCGTGGGTCACCACCATCATGGTCATGCCGTCCTCGGCCAGCGTGCGCATGACGGTGAGGACGTCGCCGACCAGCTCGGGGTCGAGCGCGGAGGTCGGCTCGTCGAAGAGCATCAGCTGGGGGTCCATCGACAGTGACCGGGCGATGGCGACCCGCTGCTGCTGCCCGCCGGAGAGCTGGGCCGGGAACGCGCCGGCCTTGTCGCTCAGGCCGACCCGGTCCAGGTTGGCCCGCGCGACCCGCTCCGCCTCGGCGCGGCCGCGCCGCAGCACCCGGCGCTGGGCGATGGTGAGGTTGTCCAGCACGGTCAGGTGCGGGAAGAGGTTGAACGACTGGAAGACCATGCCGATGCCGCGGCGTACGGCGTCGATCTCGACGTCCGGGTCGGTCATCTCGGTGCCGTTCACCCAGATCCGGCCGGCCGTCGGCTCCTCCAGCAGGTTGACGCACCGCAGCAGCGTCGACTTGCCGGAGCCGGACGGGCCGATGACGCAGACCACCTCGCCGTGGCCGACCTCGAAGTCGATGCCCTTGAGCACCTCGAGCGCCCCGAAGGACTTGTGCAGGTCGCGAATCTCGACGGCGGGCTGGGACGGGCTGGTCGTCATGGGTTCACCGGGCCTTGGCGTAGCGGAGTTCGAGGCGGCGCACCACCTGGGACAGCGGCAGGGTGATCACCAGGTAGGTGAGCCCGGCCACCAGCAACGGCGTGGCGTTCACCCGGTCGTTGAGCGTGTCCCGGCCGAACTTGGTGACCTCGATGGTCTGCGCCGTCACGCCGAGCACGTAGGCGAGCGAGGAGTCCTTGGTGAGCAGGATCAGCTCGTTGGTCAGCGGCGGGATCACGATCCGGAACGCCTGCGGGATGACGATCGTGCGCATCGCGGTGAAGTGCGACATGCCGAGGGTGCGCGCCGCCTCCATCTGACCCTTCGGCACGGCCTGGATGCCGGCCCGGATGGTCTCGGCCATGTACGCCGCGGCGGTCAGCCCGAGACCGATGGTGATCGACCCGAACACGCCGCCGGGGATCTCCCGCTCGGGGAAGGCGATGGGGATGCCGTAGCCGACGAGGAACAGCACCAGCAGCGCGGGCAGGCCCCGGAACAGCTCGATGTACGCCGTGGCGACCCACCGGTACGGCGCCACCCGGGACAGCCGCATCAGCGCCAGGATGGTGCCGAAGACCAGGCCGAAGGCGAACGCGCCCAGGGTGTAGAGGATCGTGTTGCGCAGCGCGACCGTGATGATCGTCGGGAACATCGACTCGATGATGTCGACGCGGAAGAACGCGTCCCGCAGGCGGCCCCAGTCCGCCGCGAGGATCACCACGGCGATGACGGCCACGAAGGCCAGGTACTGGAGCCAGAGGGACAGCCGCTCTCGCTGGCGGCGTCGCAGCTTCACGTTCGGCGCTCCTTGGGAAGGTGCGGAGGGGTGCCGGGCCGGAGGGCGCGCCGGGGCGCGCCCTCCGGCCCGGGTGGGTGGCTCAGGCGCTCGGCTTCTTGCCGATCCACTTCTCGTAGATCGTGTCGTAGGTGCCGTCCTGCTTCGCCTTGGCGAGCACCTCGTTGATCTTCTTGAGCAGCTCGGGGTTGCCGTCCTTCTTCACCGAGAAGCCGTACTGCTCACCGGTGTCGAACTCGGCGGTCACCTCGAACCCGCCCTGGTGCTCCTTGATGTACTCGGTCCAGACCGGCAGGTCGTTGACAGCGGCCTCGACCTGGCCGTTGGCGAGAGCCTGCTGCTCGGCGGCGAGATCCTCGAACTCGACGAGCTGGAGGCCCTTCTCGTCGGCGAGCTTCTTGGCGTAGTCGCGGCCGGTGGTCGCGGCCTGGACGCCGACCTTCTTGCCCCGCAGGTCGTCGAGCGACTTGTACGGCTTGCCGGTCTTGACGAGCAGCGCCTGGGTCGCGTCGAAGTACGGGTCGGAGAAGTTCATGACCTTCTGCCGTTCCTCGGTGATGGTCATGCCGGCGGCGGCCGCGTCGCACTTGCCGGTGTTCAGGTCCTGACCGGACTTGATCCCCTCGAACGGCGTGTCGACGATCGTCTGCTCGACGCCGAGTTCCTTGGCGACCAGGTCCATCACGTCGACGTCGAACCCGACGACCTTGCCGCTCGTGTCCTTGGACTGGAACGGTGCGTACGGCAGGTGGGTGCAGACGGTGAGCTTGCCCTTCTCGACGAGCTTGACCCCGCTCGCCTGGGTCTCGCCGTCCTCCTTCTTGGCGCATCCCGCGCTCGCCGCGAGGGCGGCGATGGCCACGACGATGCCAGCCCTGCGGACTGCGCTCTGGAAAGTCACGGGCGGTGTCCCTCCGTTCGACCCTGGCATGACAGCCGACCAGGGCTGGTGCAAAGACGATGTGCCAGGGGACGCTACCCGATCGGCGGGGGCTCACCAAGATCACGTCGGGCGCCCGCACCCAAGCTGTGACCGATTCCGCCGAGTGAACCCGGCACTCCGGCACGCAACCGGACGGACCTTGCGACCAAGGATTGAATGGTGGTTCACTTCTTGCGTGGCGTACCGGAGCACCGAGCGGGTGAAGGCCCGCCTGAGCGCCTCGCGCGGGCGGATCATCGCGGCCGCGCTGGAGATCATGGCCGGCCACGGCTACGCGGGCTGCTCGGTCGCGGCCGTCGCCGAGCGGGCCGGCGTCGCAACGGGCACCGTCTACCGCCACTTCCCCACCAAGGCCGACCTCTTCGCCGAGGTGTTCCGCACCGCGTCGCAGCGCGAGGTGGACGCCGTGGCGCGCGCCGCGGCGCAGCGGGCCACCGCCGCCGCGCAGATGTCGGCCGTCGTCGAGACGTTCGCCGGCCGCGCCCTGCAGTCCCCCCGGCTGGCGTACGCGCTGCTCGCCGAGCCGGTCGACCCGGCGGTCGACGCCGAGCGGCTCACCTTCCGCCGCGCCTACGCCGACCTGATCGCCGGTCACGTCGCCGCGGGGGTGGCGAGCGGCGAACTGCCCGCGCAGGACCCCGACCTGACCGCGACCGCGCTGGTCGGCGCCCTGGCCGAGGCCATGGTCGGCCCGCTGGCCGCGGGTGTCGCCGGCCCGGGCACCATTCCCGACCTCATCCGGTTCATCCACCGCGCGCTGGGAGTATCGCCGTGACCACACACGAGGTGTTCAATCAGGTTCCCCCGCTGGCCGGCCACGACGCGGCGGACGACCCCGCGCTGCTCGACGGGCTGGAGCGGGAGGGCGCCGGCTGGGCCACGGCCGAGGTACGCGAGCTCGGCCGGCTCGGCGGCGCCGCGCCGGCGATCGAGCACGGGCGGCTGGCGAACGAGCACCCGCCGGTCCTGCGCACCCACGACCGCTACGGCAACCGGATCGACGAGGTGGAGTTCCACCCGTCCTGGCACGAGCTCATGCGCACCGCGGTCGCCCACGGCCTGCACGCCGCGCCGTGGGCGGACGGCCGGGCGGGCGCCCACGTGGCCCGGGCGGCCAAGTTCTACGTGTGGCGACCCGACGCCGGGCACGGCTGCCCGATCTCGATGACCTACGCGGCCGTTCCGGCGCTGCGGCACGCCCCGGACCTGGCCGCGCGGTACGAGCCGTTGCTCACCGCGACGGCGTACGACTTCGGCCTGCGCGCTCCGCTGACCAAGCACGGGCTGCTGGCCGGCATGTCGATGACGGAGAAGCAGGGCGGGTCGGACGTGCGGGCCAACACCACGGTGGCGCACCCCGACCCGGACGGCACCTACCGGCTCGTCGGGCACAAGTGGTTCACCTCGGCGCCGATGTGCGACGTGTTCCTCACCCTCGCCCAGGCACCCGGCGGGCTCACCTGCTTCCTCGTCCCGCGCGTCCTGCCGGACGGCGCCCGCAACCCCCTGCGGCTGATGCGCCTCAAGGACAAGCTCGGCAACCGGTCCAACGCCTCCGCCGAGATCGAGTACGAGCACGCCGTGGCCTGGCGCGTCGGCGACGAGGGCCGGGGTGTGCGCACCATCATCGACATGGTCAACCTGACCCGCCTCGACTGCGTCATCGGGGCGGCGGCCGGGATGCGGCAGGGCCTGATCACGGCCGCCCACCACGCCACCCACCGGCGCACCTTCGGCCGCTACCTCGTCGACCAGCCACTGATGCGCAACGTGCTCGCCGACCTCGCGGTCGAGTCCGAGGCCGCCACCGTCCTCATGATGCGCCTCGCCGGGGCGACCGACCGGTCCGCGCGCGGCGACGCGGGCGAGACGGCGTTCAAGCGGCTCGCCCTGGCCGTCGGTAAGTACTGGGTGTGCAAGCGCTGGCCGGCACACTCCGCCGAGGCCCTCGAATGCCTGGGCGGCAACGGCTACGTCGAGGAGTCGGGCATGCCCCGGCTGTTCCGCGAGTCACCGCTCAACTCGATCTGGGAGGGCTCGGGCAACGTCGCGGCGCTGGACGTGCTGCGCGCGGTCGCCCGGGAACCCCAGGTCGTGGAGGCGTTCCGGGCCGAAGTGGCCGCCGCCGGCGGCGCGGACCCGCGGCTCGACGCCGCGGTACGCCAGGTGCAGGCCGACCTGGCCGACCACGACGACCTCGAACTGCGGGCCCGCCGGGTCGTCGAGCGGCTCGCCCTGGTGCTCCAGGGCGCGCTGCTGGTGCGGCACGGCCACCCGGCCGTCGCCGACGCCTTCTGCGCCTCCCGCCTCGGCCGCGACCACGGCCAGGCGTTCGGCACCCTGCCGAGCGGCGTCGACTTCGCCGCGATCATCGCCCGCGCCGTGCCCAAGGTGGGCTGACCGGATCCGTCGAAGAACATTGTCAGATCGACCTACAACGATGTAGGTTCTCGCCAGAATCTGAGCTGAGGAGCGGCGGATGGCTCGCTGGCGTGGCGTGACCCGGTTCGCGACGGCGCTGGCCGCCGTTCTGGCGGTGACCGCCCTGACCGCCCCGTCCCCCGCTGCCGCCTGGGGATACGGCGTCAACCGGGTGCAGACGGCGGCCGAGGACTCCTGGGCGCAGACCGGCATGGGACCGGGCTGGGTGCTGCTGAGTTACAAGGCCAACGGGCCGATGGTCGGCTATCTCTTCGCCCGTGACTTCGTCTTCGCCGACGGCGTCGTCAAGTCCAGCTTCGACCACATGGACATCCGGGACACCGGCGACGCCAGCGCCGGCAACACCGAGGGCATCACGCGCTGGCCCTGGGGCTACGCCGGAGGCAGCTTCGACGGGTGCGCCTACGCCTACGGCACCCGTAAGTTCGCCATCGAGCGCACCGGATTCATGTCGTCGAGCTGCGCCGGCGGCCCCAACGTCGTCGGCTCCAGCAACGCCGACGGCTCCCCGGACCAACTGCGCTGGTGGCATTCCGAGCAGGTCTTCTGCACCGCCACCGCCGTCGATCCACTGTGCAGTCCCTACGGTGTGTGGAGCGAGAACAAGGGCGGCGGGCTCAAGGCCACCACCGCCCGCACGACCTGCAGCGCGTACGGCAACATCGGGGCCGCCGCCGCGTACGGGTCGGGGCCGGCCGTCCCCGTCCACCCGCTCGGCACGGCTCCCGCCGGCGCGCAGATCGACATCCGCTACGTCACCAAGGACCGCCAGTGGATCATGGCCAAGTGGCGCGGTAACCGCTTCGCCGCGGGCATCGCCTGGGCCTTCCTACCCCGGTCCTGCGTCTGGTGACCCGGCCCCGACGATCCGCAGCGCCATCTCGGCGTAGCGGGCGGCGATGTACTCGGGGACCAGGTCGCCGCCGTCCCGGTACCACCGGCCCACGTCGACACCGAGGGACAGCAGGGCGGCGGCCGCCATCCGGGGGTCGGGGGTCTCGAACACGCCGACGCGGACCCCGGCCTCCACGAGCTGCCGGATCGCCTGCTCGATCTGGTGGCGGATCTCGCGGATCTCGGCCAGGTGCGCGGGGCTGAGCGCGGCCAGCTCGTAGTTCACCACCCGGGTGGTGGTGTGGTCGCGCGCGTGGGTGACGACGAAGTCGTGGACCACCCGCCGCAGCGCCGTGGCCGGGTCGGCGGACGACGCGACCGCCTCCCGCACCAGCGCCAGCACGTGCTCGTGCCCCGACCGCGAGATCAGGTAGAGCAGTTCCTCCTTGGACCGGTGGTGCACGTAGAGCGCGGCGGGGCTCAGCCCGGCCGCGGCCGCGATGTCGCGGGTCGTCGTGCCGTGGAAGCCGCGCTCGGCGAACGCGGCGACGGCCGCGTCGAGCAGCCGGGCGCGCGTCGAGTCGGCGCGGGACTGCTCGGCACTGTCGGCCACCACGTCCATTCTCCCCTCCTGACCCTCGGCCGGCATTGATACCACAACCGGCCCGGTGGACCTGTTGACGACGCCCACCGGGCTGTCGCACACTCCCTCAGACACATCCTAAGCAAGCGCTTAGTAAGTTCGGAGGAGGTGGCCGTGTCGGAGGCCCCGTCGACCAGATTCGCCGGCCGCACGGCGATCGTCACCGGCGCCAGCCGCGGCATCGGCCTGGCCGTCGCCGAGCGGCTGGTCACGGAGGGCGCCCGGGTGGTGATCACGGGACGGAAGCAGGAGGCGCTGGACCAGGCGGTGGCCAAGCTGGGCGCCGGGCACGCCGTCGGCGTCGCCGGCCACGCCGACGACCCCGACCACCAGGCCGAGGTGGTGAGCCGGGCGGTCGAGACCTTCGGCGGCGCGGACCTCCTGGTCAACAACACCGGCATCAACCCGGCGTACGGGCCGCTGGTCGAGCTGGACCTCGCCGCGGCCCGCAAGGTCTTCGAGGTCAACTGCCTCGCCGCGCTGTCCTGGGTGCAGCAGGTCCACCGAACCTGGATGGGCGTGCACGGGGGCGCGGTCGTCAACGTCTCCTCGGTGGCCGGCGTCCGGCCGGCGTCCGGCATCGGCTTCTACGGCGCCAGCAAGGCCATGCTCACCCACCTCACCCGGCAGCTCGCCGTCGAACTGGGCCCGGACGTCCGGGTGAACGCGGTCGCTCCGGCCGTGGTGAAGACGAGGTTCGCCACCGCCCTCTACGAGGGCCGCGAGGAGCAGGTCGCGGCCGCGTACCCGCTCCGGCGGCTCGGGGTACCCACGGACGTCGGCGGCGCCGTCGCGTTCCTGCTTTCCGAGGACGCCGCCTGGATCACCGGCCAGCTGCTCGTCGTCGACGGCGGCCTCACCCTGACCGGGGGTGTCTGATGCCGGTGCGGGACCGGGGCGTCGTCGTCACCGGCGCCGGGCACGGCATCGGCCGCGCGCTGGCCACCCGGCTCGCCGCCGGGGGCGCGCGGGTGGTGGTCAACGACCTCGACGCCGAGGCGGCCCGGTGGGTGGCCGAGGCGATCGGCGGCATCGCGGCTCCCGGCGACGCCGCCGGCGAGCAAGGCGTCGCCGCGCTGGTCGAGACCGCCCGGGAGCACCTGGGCGGCATCGACATCTGGTTCGGCAACGCCGGCGTCGACCGCGGGCGGGGGCTGGACGCCGGCGAGGCGGACTGGGCCGCCGGCCACGAGGTGAACGTCATGGCCCACGTCCGCGCCGCGCGACTGCTCGTCCCCGCCTGGGTCGAGCGGGGCGCCGGCCGCTTCGTGGTGACCGCGTCCGCGGCCGGGCTGCTCACGACGCTCGGCAATCCGGTGTACGCGGTCAGCAAGCACGCCTGCGTCGCCTTCGCCGAGTGGCTGTCGGCCACCTACCGGCACCGGGGTGTCGTGGTGCAGGCCATCTGCCCCCAGGGCGTACGGACCCGGATGCTCGACCGGAGCGGACCGCTGCGGGAGCTGATCAGCCGCGACGGGGCGCTCACCCCGGAGGAGGTGGCCGAGGCGACGTGGCAGGCCCTGCACGACGACCGGTTCCTGGTCCTGCCGCATCCCCAGGTGGCCGACTACTACCGGCACCGGGCCACCGGCACCGACCGCTGGCTCGACGGCATGAACCGGCTCCAGCGGCAGCTCGATGACGAGGGGGCCCGGTGAAGGCATGGCAGGTGGCCGCGCTCGGCGAGCCCGTCGACGTGCTGCGGCTCGTCGACGTGGCCGACCCGGAGCCCGGCCCCGGGCAGCTCGCGGTGCGGGTGCTGGCCGGTCCGGCCAACTTCCCCGACGTCCTCATGTGCCGCGGCGAGTATCAGGTCCGGCCGGACCTGCCCTTCACCCCGGGGGTCGAGCTGTGCGGCGAGGTCGTCGCGCTCGGCGCGGGCGTGCACGGGTTCGCCGTCGGTGACCGGGTGCTCGGCGGCGCGGCGCTGCCGTACGGCGGGTTCGCCGAGTTCGCTCTGCTGGACGCGGCGACCACGTTCCCGGCGCCCGCGGCCCTCGACGACGCCGAGGCGGCGGCCCTCTACATCGGCTACCAGACCGGCTGGTTCGGCCTGCACCGGCGTGCCGGGCTGCGGGCCGGCGAGACGCTGCTGGTGCACGCCGCGGCCGGCGGGGTCGGCAGCGCGGCTGTCCAGCTCGGCCGGGCGGCCGGCGCCCGGGTGATCGGCGTGGTGGGTGGTCCGGAGAAGGCGGCAGTGGCCCGCGCCCTCGGGGCCGACGTGGTGGTGGACCGGCGCGCCGAGGACTTCGTCGAGGTGGTGAAGGCCGAGACCGGCGGCCGGGGCGCCGACGTCGTCTACGACCCGGTGGGCGGGGACACCTACCAGCGGTCCACGAAGTGTGTGGCCTTCGAGGGCCGCATCCTCGTGGTCGGTTTCGCCGGTGGGCGGATCCAGTCCGCCGCGCTCAACCACGCCCTGGTGAAGAACTACTCGATCGTCGGCCTGCACTGGGGCCTGTACCAGCGCCACGACCCGGCCGCCGTCGCCGAGTGCCACCGCGCCCTCACCGCGCTGGCCGCCCAGGGCGCCGTACGGCCCCTGGTCAGCGAGCGCCTGCCGCTCGCCGAGGTGGCCGACGGGGTGCAGCGCCTCGCCGACGGCTCCACCGTCGGCCGGGTGGTGTACGTGCCGTGACCAGTCACCTGCCCGTCCGTACCCAGCGAGGAGTTGACCTGCCATGACCACCACCCGCACCGCCGTCGTCACCGGAGCGGCCCGCGGCATCGGGGCCGGCGTCGCGAAGCGGCTGGCCCGCGACGGCGTGGCCGTGGCCGTCGTCGACCTGGACGGGGCGGCCGGCCAGCCGGTCGTCGACGAGATCCGGGCCGCGGGCGGCCGGGCCCTGGCCGTCGGCGCCGACGTCGCCGACGAGCAGGCCGTGCGGGCCGCCGTGGACCGGGTCGCCACGGAGCTGGGCGAGCCCACCATCCTGGTCAACAACGCCGGCATCACCCGCGACAACCTGGTGTTCAAGATGACCGCCGACGACTGGGACGCGGTCGTGAACGTGCACCTGCGGGGCTCCTTCCTGATGACCCGGGCCGTGCAGGGCTACATGACCGGGGCCGGTTGGGGGCGGATCGTCAACCTGTCCAGCACGTCCGCCCTGGGCAACCGCGGCCAGGCCAACTACGCGGCGGCGAAGGCGGGGCTCCAGGGCTTCACGAAGACCCTCGCCCTCGAACTCGGGAAGTTCGGGGTCACGGCCAACGCGATCGCGCCGGGGTTCATCGAGACCGAGATGACCGCCGCCACCGCGGCCCGGCTCGGCGTGCCGTTCGAGGAGTTCAAGCGGGCCGCCGCGGCGCAGATCCCGGTCGCCCGCACCGGCACCCCGGAGGACATCGCGCACGCCGTCTCGTTCCTCGTCAGCGACGGCGCCGGCTTCGTGTCGGGCCAGGTGCTGTACGTCGCCGGCGGGCCGAGGGCCTGAGTGGAGGGAGAGACGATGAAGGTCTTCCAGGGCATCGAGGAGCTGGAGCAGGCGGTCGGCACCCACCTGGGGTACTCCGGCTGGCACCGGATCACGCAGCGGCAGATCGACGCCTTCGCCGAGGCCACCGGTGACCACCAGTGGATCCACGTCGACCCGGTACGGGCGGCGCGCAGCCCGTTCGGCGGCACGATCGCCCACGGCTACCTGACCCTGTCGCTGGTGCCGATGCTGGTCTGGCAGGTCTACCGGGTCGACGGGGTGAGCATGGGCGTCAACTACGGCGCCAACAAGCTCCGCTTCCCCGCTCCGGTCCCCGTCGGCTCGGAGGTGCGGGCCGGGGTGGAGCTGCTGTCGCTGGCGCCCGGCGGCGGTGGCTACCAGCTGACCGCGAAGGTGACCGTCGAGGTGGCCGGCGCCGCGAAGCCGGCCTGCGTGGTCGAGACCGTCAGCGTCCTGGTCCCGTGACCGCCCCCGCCCCGCCGGACCCGCCGGGCCTCGACCTGGCCCGGCTCGGCGACTGGTTCGCCGCCGCCGTGCCCGGGGCCGGACGGCTGACGACCGCCCGGCTGGTCACCGGCGGGAAGTCCAATCTCACCTACGAGGTCGGTGACGGGCGCAGCGCCTGGATCCTGCGGCGCCCCCCGCTGGGGCACGTGCTGTCGACGGCACACGACATGGCCCGGGAGTACCGGGTCATGTCGGCGCTGCGCGCCACCGCCGTGCCGGTGCCGGCGACCTGGGCGCTCTGCACGGACGACCGCGTGCTGGGGGCGCCGTTCTACGTGATGGAGCGGGTCACCGGCACGGCGTACCGGCACGCGGCCGAGCTGGCGCCGCTCGGCCCGGAACGCACCCGGGCCATCTCGACCCGGCTGGTCGACACCCTGGCCGCCCTGCACGCGGTCGACCCGGCGGCCGTGGGGCTGGCCGACTTCGGCCGGCCCGCGGGGTTCCTGGGCCGGCAGGTGCGGCGGTGGCGCGCGCAGCTCGACGCGTCGTACTGCCGGGACCTGCCCGCCGCCGACGAGCTGCACGCCCGCCTGGCGTCTGGCGTACCGGCCGATTCGGCGCCGGGCATCGTGCACGGCGACTACCGCCTCGACAACGTCCTGGTCGACGAGCACGACCGTCTCGCCGCGGTCGTCGACTGGGAGATGGCCACCCTCGGCGACCCGCTCACCGACCTGGCGCTGCTGGTGCTCTACCAGCGCCTCGGCCGGCTCGTCGGACCGGCGGTGGCCGAGGCGTCGTCCGCGCCCGGCTTCCTGACCGAGGACGAGATCCTCGACCGGTACGCGGCCACGAGCGGCCGCGCGCTCCCGCCCCTGGGCTTCCACCTCGGCCTGGCGGCCTTCAAACTGGCCGTGATCCTCGAGGGCATCCACGTCCGCCACCTGCGTGGCCAGACCGTCGGTGCCGGCTTCGACCAGCTCGGCGAGATCACCGAGCTGCTCCTCGACGCCGGCCTGACCTACCTGAAGGAGCACTGATGGACTTCTCCCTGGACCCGCGGACCGAGGGGCTGCGCGACAACCTCCTGGACTTCATGGACCGCCAGATCCACCCGGCCGAGCCGGTCTTCCACCAGCAGCTCGGCCGGCTCGACGACCGCTGGGCGTGGGACTCGGTGCCGGTGCTCGCGCAGCTGCGCGCCGAGGCCCGGAAGCGGGGGCTGTGGAACCTCTTCCTGCCCGGCGAGCACGGCGCCGGGCTCACCAACCTCCAGTACGCCCCGCTCGCGGAGATCACCGGCCGGAGCCACCTGGCGCCCGCCGTGGTGAACTGCGCCGCTCCGGACACCGGCAACATGGAGGTGCTGGCCATGTTCGGCACGGCGCCGCAGCGCAAGCAGTGGCTGGACCCGCTGCTGGAGGGCGAGATCCGGTCGTCGTTCGCCATGACGGAGCCCGACGTGGCCTCGTCGGACGCCACGAACATCGCCACCCGGATCGAGCGGGACGGCGACCACTACGTCATCAACGGCCGGAAGTGGTGGATCACCGGCGCCATGAACCCGAACGCGCGCCTCTTCATCGTCATGGGCAAGACCGATCCGGACGCCGAGCGGCACCGCCAGCAGTCCATGGTGCTGGTCCCGCGGGACACCCCCGGCCTGGAGATCGTGCGCGGCACGGCGGTGTTCGGCTACGACGACCACGACCACGGCGGGCACGCCGAGCTGGCGTTCCACGACGTCCGCGTGCCGGTGGAGAACCTGATCGGCGGCGAGGGCGACGGCTTCGCCATCGCCCAGGCCCGGCTCGGCCCGGGCCGCATCCACCACTGCATGCGCTCGATCGGCCTGGCCGAGCGGGCCATCGAGCTGATGTGCGCCCGCGCCGAGCAGCGGGTCGCGTTCGGCCGGCCGCTGGCCGAGCAGGGCGTGATCCGCGAGTGGATCGCCGAGTCGCGGGTGCGCATCGAGCAGCTGCGCCTGCTGGTGCTCAAGACGGCCTGGCTCATGGACACGGTCGGCAACAAGGGCGCGCACACCGAGATCCAGGCCATCAAGATCGCCACCCCCGCGACGGTGCAGTGGATCCTCGACAAGGCCATCCAGGTGCACGGCGCCGCCGGGCTGTCGCAGGACTTCCCGCTGGCGGCCGCGTACGCCGGCATCCGCACGCTGCGGTTCGCCGACGGGCCCGACGAGGTGCACCGCAACGCCCTCGCCCGGCACGAGCTGCGGCGGCAGGCCGCCGCGCGGCAGCGGGTCGGCGGCGAGCGCCCGACGATCTAGGGTGGTGGGCATGGCAGGCCCCACCCCCTCCGCCGCCGGAAACCCGCTCACGGCGCTGACCCTGGACGAACTCCGGCGGCGCAGCAGCGTGAAGTGGCGGATGCACCCGCCGGACGTGCTCCCCCTCTGGGTCGCCGAGCAGGACGTGCCCCTCGCTCCCCCGGTGGCCGACGTGCTGCGCCGCGCGGTCGACCTCGGCGACACCGGTTACCCGCACGGGACGGCGTACGCCGAGGCGCTCGGCGGGTTCGCCGCCGACCGCTGGGGCTGGGACGGCTTCCGCGTCGACCACACCACCGTCGTCCCCGACGTGATGATGGGCATCGTCGAGGTGCTCCGGCTGGTGACCGGCCCCGGCGACGCCGTGGTCGTCTGCCCTCCCGTCTACCCGCCCTTCTACGCCTTCGTGAGCCACGCCGACCGGCGGGTGATCGAGGCGCCGCTCGGACCCGACCTGCGGCTGGACCACGCCGCCCTGGACGAGGCGTTCCGCCGGGCCCGGGCGCTCGGCCGCCGGCCCGCGTTCCTGCTGTGCAACCCGCACAACCCGACCGGGGTGGTGCACCGCCGCGACGAACTCGACGCCGTCGCCGACCTGGCCGGCCGGCACGGCGTTCGGGTGGTCTCCGACGAGATCCACGCCCCGCTGGCGCTGCCCGGTGCGCGCTTCACCCCGTACCTCACGGTGGCCGGCGCCGAGGACGCCTTCGCCCTGACCTCCGCCTCCAAGGCGTGGAACCTCGCCGGCCTCAAGGCGGCGCTCGCGGTCGCCGGGCCGCGTGCCGTCGCCGACCTGCACCGCATGCCCGAGGAGGTCAGCCACGGCCCCAGCCATCTGGGCGTCCTCGCACACACCGCCGCGTTCCGCGCCGGCGGCCCGTGGCTCGACCTCCTCCTCGACGGTCTCGACGCCAACCGCACCCTGCTGGAGACCCTGCTGGCGAAGCACCTCCCGGCCATCAGCCACCGCCGCCCCGAGGGCACCTACCTCGCCTGGCTGGACTGCACCGGGCTGGGCATCCCCACCGAGGCGCCGGCCGGCCGGCCCGGGGTGGCCAGCGACCTCGCCGGGCCGGCGAGGTTCTTCCTCGACCGGGCGCGGGTCGCCCTCAGCTCGGGGCACGTGTTCGGCACCGGCGGCACCGGCTTCGTGCGCCTCAACTTCGCCACCTCCCCCGCGATCCTCACCGAGGCCCTCACCCGGATGGGCCGGGCCGTCGACACGCTCGGCCCTCGGGCCTGATCCGGCGTACGCCCACCGGAGTCGCCGCGACGGCAGGTCACCCGGTCTGGAATTCGTCCGTGAGTCCGACGATGTCGAGCACCCGGACGGTGATCCGGGAGGGTCTGCGCAGCAGCAGTGCGCAGCCGGCCGAGGCGGCTCTCCCCCGGACCGTCAGCAAGGCGTTGACGCCGGCGGCGCAGAAGAAGCTCACCCCGCTCAGGTCGAGCACCAGCGTCGGCGGCGGCTGGCCGGACAGCAGCCGCGCCACGAGGTCGACGAGCGGGTCGACCGCCGCCAGGTCGAGCGCGCCGCGGACCTCGACCACGACGGCCGGGCCCTCCCGGGCGAGCGCCAGGGTCAGGGTCGGTGGGTAGTTGATCTCCGGCGCCGACGGTCGCTGCGCATGGTGGACGGACATGAGGGTGCTCCTCGAAACGAGGGTTGCCGGACCGGGTTGTTACCGGGATCACCATCGGCGGCCCGGCACTGGTCCTGGGCTCATGTCCGAACCCACCTCGACTCTAGCCGGGTGTCGCCTGATTGACACCCCGCCGATCGGGGAAACGTGTGCTCCTCGACAAGGAAGAGCGCCGGCCACCGCCCACGCACGGCGGCCGGTAGAGGGAGTTCAGGAGGTAGCGGTGGCGCCCGATGCTGCCGACCCGCAGCTGGCCTCGGCCTACGGCCGGCTGCTGACGTTGCTCGCCGATTCGCCCCACGTCGACGTGTTCCTGGATCAGATGGTCCGGGTCGCGGTGGAGGTCGTCGCCCCGGCCGTGGCCTGCGGGCTGACGGTGCGCCGGGACGGCGGTGCCTTCACCGTCGCGAGCAGCGGCGACCTGGCCGCGCACGGAGACGAGGTCCAGTACGGGGCCGACGAGGGTCCCTGCCTCGAAGCCCTGCGCCTGGGACGGATCGTGGAGGTGTCGGACCTGCGTGCGGACGAGCGCTGGAGCCGGTACCGGGAGCACGCGCTCCGGCTCGGCATCGTCAGCTCGCTGTCGCTGCCGATGACGGTCGACGGCGAGACCGTCGGGGCGCTGAACCTCTACGCCACTCGCCCGGGGGCCTTCACCGACGTGCGCCAGCAGGCCCTGGCATTCGCCGACCAGGGGTCCGCGGCGCTGGGCGTCATCCTCCGCCAGGCCGATCAGGCCCTCCTGCACCGGCAACTGGCCGACGCGATGGCCTCCCGCAGCGTCATCGACCAGGCCCTCGGGGTGGTGATGGGCCAGCAGCGGTGCACCGCCGCGGAGGCCTTCACCCTGCTCCGGCAGGCGTCGCAGAACCGCAACCGCAAGCTGCGGGACGTGGCCGCGGAGATCATCACCCAGGTCACCGGCGAGTCCCCGCCGCCGGCACCGGGATTCGTGGCACCCCGCCAGCAGTCGTGAGCGCGGCGACGGCCGCGGAGGAGTCCGCAGCCGTCGCCGGACCGGGTCAGCGGTTGCGCAGCGGAGCCAGCGCGTCGCTCCAGGCGACGACCTGGTCCAGGGTGGCGTTGAGCGCGTCGGCCTGGAACTGGTTGGGCTTGAAGACGCTCAAGTTCTCGAAGTCGGTGAAGAGCGACAGCGCCACCTGGGACCGCACGTCGGCCATCTGCAGCTCGCCGGCGATCAGCCGCAGGTGCTCCACGGCCCGGGCGCCGCCCACGGAGCCGTAGCTCACGAACCCGACGGCCTTGTTGTTCCACTCCGCGTAGAGGTAGTCGATGGCGTTCTTCAGGGCGCCCGAGGTGGAGTGGTTGTACTCCGGGGTGACCATCACGAACCCGTCTCAACCTGTCGTTGCTCGGTCAAGCAAGTAGGATGGGGGCATGTCCGCCGCTCCGGAACCGCTGCGCCCCGTCGACGCCGAGGAGGAGGCGCTGGTCCGCTCGCTGGGCCGGATCATGCACGTGCTGCCGCGCGCGATCGACGCCGACATGGTGGGCGACCGCCAGCTGCCGCTCACCGAGTACACGGCGCTCATGCACCTCTCCGAGGCGCCGGAGCGGCGGATGCGGATGAGCGACCTCGCCTCCGCGTGCCAGCTCTCCCTGAGCGGGATGACCCGCACCATCGCCCGGCTGGAGACACAGGGCCTGGCCGAGCGGGTCAAGTGCGCCGAGGACGCGCGCGGGTGGAACGCCGTCCTCACCGACGCCGGCCTCACCCGGCTCCAGGAGTCCTGGCCGAGTCACCTGGCCAGCGTGCGGCGGCGCTTCCTCGACCACTTCGAGGGCATCGACCTCGTCCAGCTGGCCCGCGCCTTCCAGCGCGTCGGCTCGGCCGGCTGAGCCCCGCACAGCGACCGCCGACCGGCCCGGGCGTCCACGCGACCCCGCGCACGCCTCCCGTCACCGGTCGCCGGGGACCACCAGGCCGGACTCGTACGCCACCACGACGGCCTGGGTGCGGTCGCGCAGACCGAGCTTGGCGAGCACCCGGCTGACGTGGGACTTCACGGTCTCCTCCCCCACGACCAGCCGGGCGGCGATCTCGGCGTTCGACAGCCCCTCGGCGATCAGCCGCAGCACCTCGGTCTCCCGGGTGGTGAGCGCACGGAGCACCGCGTCGCGCTCGCGGCGGCGCACCCGCAGCCGGGCGAACTCGGCCACGAGCCGCCGCGTCACCGTCGGGGCGAGCAGCGCCTCCCCGGCGGCGACGACGCGGACGGCGTCGAACAGGCGCTCCGCGGTGGCGTCCTTGAGCAGGAAGCCGCTCGCGCCCGCGCCGAGCGCGTCGTACACGTGCTCGTCGAGGTCGAACGTCGTCAGCATGAGCACCCGCGGCGGCGCCGGTTCGGCGCGGAGGCGGCGGGTCGCCTCGATGCCGTCCATCCCCGGCATGCGGATGTCCATGAGGACGACGTCGGGGCGCAGCCGCCGGCAGATCCGCACGGCCTGCTCGCCGTCGGCGGCCGAGCCCACCACCGCGAAGTCCGGCTGGGTCGCCAGCAGCACCTCGAAGGCGGCGCGCACGACGTCCTGGTCGTCGACCACGACGATGCGGGTGATCGTCACGGCGCGGCTCCCTTCGTCGGCAGGACGGCCTCGACGAGGAAGCCGGCGCCCGGCGCGGCACCGGCCGTGACCTGGCCACCGACCATGGCCGCCCGTTCCCGCATCCCGGCCAGCCCGTGCCCGCGGCCGTCGGCCGGGACCGGGCCCGGACCGTTGTCGTAGACCCGCACGGTGAGGTCGTCGCCGCGGTAACACAGCACGACGTCGACGGCCGCGCCCGGCGCGTGGCGACGGGCGTTCGTCAACGCCTCCTGCACGATGCGGTACGCCGTCAGCTCGACCCCGGGGTCGAGCGCCTCGACCGGCCCGCTGACGATCAGGCGGACGCCGCCGCCCACAGCCGCGTCGCGTACCTCGTCGAGGAGGGCGTTGAGCTGGCCGAGCCCGGGTTGCGGGCGGAGCGTCGGCTCGGCGTCCACATCCTCCCGGAGCACGCCCAGCAGGCGCCGCATCTCCGTCAACGCGACCCGCGCGGTGTCCCCGATGGCCGTCAGCCGGCGGGCGCCCTCCGGCGGCAGGCCCGGTGTCGCGAGCCGGGCCGCCTCGGCCTGGAGCGCGATCATGGTGATGTGGTGCGCCACCACGTCGTGCAGTTCCCGGGCGATGCGGGCCCGTTCGCCGCGGGCCGCGTACTCCATGAGCGACGCGGCCGACGACCGCTCGTCGGCCCGCCGCCGGCGCCGCTGGTCGCGCTGACGCAGCGCCGCCCCGGTGATGGCCGCCAGGGCCGCGACGGCCAGCAGGACCAGCGCGACGGGACGCCCGCCCGGCCGGTCGTCGGACAGCGGCGCCGCGGCGTACCCCGCGAAGGGCAGGACCAGCACTCCCGCGGTGCTCAGTGGACGCCGGCGGCCGGCGATCCCGTAGAGCACGGCGAGCGCGCCGGCCCCGGCGACGGTGACCGGACAGAAGACCAGCAGCCCGGACAGGGCCGCGGCGGCCGACAGCACGGCCGCCGTCGCGGGCCAGAGCCGGACCAGGGCGACGGGAGCGACCACCGCGAGCGCGACGAGCGCCGCGATCCCGGTCGGCGGCCCGCCCGACGGGCCGGCCACCGCCTCGATCACCGCCCCGGCGCCGAGGGCGGCGGCGGTCGCGGCCGGCCCGATCCGCTTCACGCCCGCCATTGTGACCGGCGGCGACGCCGGTGTCGTCCCCCCGGCAGGGACCCGCCCTCCCCCGCACGAGGGAGGCGGCCACCGGCGGAAGACCCCTCTGCGCCGTGACGCGCCGGCCGGTCGCCGCCGCCTAGCGTCGCTGGCATGGAACCCAGGATCGAGGTACGCGGGCTGCGCAAGCGGTACCGTACGGCCGTCGCGGTGGACGGGCTGTCGTTCACCGTCCGGGCCGGCGAGGTGACCGGATTCGTCGGGCCCAACGGCGCCGGCAAGTCGACGACCATGCGGCTGATCCTCGGGCTCGACACGCCGGACGAGGGCGCGGCGCTGGTCAACGGCCGCCCCTACCGCTCCCTGCGTACGCCGCTGACCCAGGTCGGTGCGCTGCTCGACGCGTCGGCCCTGCACCCGGGCCGGCGCGCCCGCGACCACCTGCTCTGGCTGGCGCACAGCAACGGCATCGGCCGGCGCCGGGTTGCCGAGGTGCTCGACCAGGTGGGCCTGGCCTCGGCCGCCCGCCGCCGGACCGGCGGCTTCTCCCTCGGCATGCAGCAGCGGCTGGGCATCGCCGCCGCCCTGCTCGGCGATCCGCCGGTGCTGATGTTCGACGAGCCGGTCAACGGACTCGACCCGGACGGCATCGTCTGGATCCGGGGCCTGATGCGGTCGCTGGCCGCCGAGGGCCGGGCGGTCCTGGTCTCCAGCCACCTCATGAGCGAGCTGGAGGGCACCGCCGACCATCTGATCGCGGTCGGCCGAGGGCGCCTCATCGCCGACACCGGCGTCGCCGAACTCCTGACGGCGGCGTCCAAGGACCGCGTCGAGGTCACCACCGCGCAGCGTGCCGCGGCGACGACGGTGCTCGCCAACGCGGGCGCGACGGTGAGCGTGGCCGGTCCGGAGACCGTCGTCGTCGACGGGCTGCCCGGCGACCGGGTGGCGGCGCTGCTGACCGAGGCGGCCGTCCCGTTCTCCGAACTGCGCCGGCACCGGGCCACGCTCGAGGAGGCGTACATGGATCTGACCCGCGGCGCCCTGGAGTTCGCACCGGAGGGCGGCACGCCGGCCGCCGAGAGGAGCGTACGGTGACCGCCCGCGAATCCTTTCCCCGGCTGCTGCTGGCCGAGTGGACCAAGCTGCGCTCGGTGAGCCGGTGGGTGGCCACACTGGTCGCCGCGGCCGCGCTGACCGTCGGGCTGAGCTACCTGGCCGCCTCCGGCAGCAGGACGAACATCAACGAGCACGCCGACTTCGTGAGCGGGCCACACGGCGGGCCGGTGGCCGACGCCTTCTACTTCGTGCACCAGCCGGTCACCGGCGACGCGACGCTCACCGTGCGGGTCGCGTCGGTGGCGCGGGAGCCGGATCGGCGCACCGCGAGCATGGACGCCCGGGGGATGACCCGGCTGGCGGATCCGAGCCCGTTCGCCCAGCCCGGCGCCGGCATCATGATCAAGGACGGCACCCGGGCCGGCTCGTCGTACGCGGCGGTGCTGCTGACCGAGGGTCAGGGCGTACACCTGCAGTGGGACTTCGACGCGGTCCGCCGGGGCAGCGCGAGCAGCGGGCCGCGCTGGCTGCGGCTCGTGCGCTCGGGCGACACGATCACCGGATACGAGTCGGCAGACGGCGCCACGTGGCAGCGGATCGGCACGGCCGCGCCCAGGGGCCTGCCCGCCACCGTGGAGATCGGCTTCTACGTCACCTCGCCGGCGGCCGTCTACACCTCCCGAGGTGGCGGCAGCTCGTCGATCGGTGAACGGCCGACCAGCGCCGTGGCCAGCTTCGACAACGTGCGGGTCGAACCGGGTGGCGCCTGGCGCGGCGAGGCGATCGGCGGCGCGGACCGGCTCGGCGAAAAGGGCGCGGCACCCGGCGGCGGCCAGGTCACCGAGGCCGGCGGCGCGTACACCGTGGTGGGCACCGGCAAGGTCGGTCCGCGACCGCCGGACGACGACATGGTGGAGATCGCGCTGATCGGCGTGGTCGCCGGCCTGATGGCCCTCATCGCGATCGGAGTGCTCTACGCCACCTCGGAGTACCGCCGGGGCATGATCCGGACGACGTTCGCGGCGACCCCGCGCCGCGGCCGGGTCCTGGCCGCGAAGGCGCTCGTCCTCGGCGTCATCTCCTTCCTCGTGGGCCTGGTGGGTGCGGTCGGCTCGTTCCTCCTCGCCGTCCCGGCGCTGCGCGCCCGGGGCTTCACGCCGCCGGCCTTTCCCGCACCGTCCCTGGCCGACGGCCCGGTGCTGCGGGCGCTGCTGCTGACCGCCGCGTTCCTGGCCGGTGTCGCCGTCGTCGGGCTCGGGATCGGCGTGCTGCTGCGGCACAGCGCGGCCGCCATCACGGTCACCGTCCTGCTCGTGCTCGGACCGCTGATCGTCGGCATGATCCTGCCGGGCACCGCGCCGAGGTGGCTGATGTACACGACGCTGGCGGGCGGGATGGCGACCCAGCGGGCCAAGCCGCCGACGATCACGCTGGTGGAGCCGTGGTCGATGATCGGGCCCTGGGCCGGGATCGGCGTCGTCGCGGCGTGGGCGGTGGTCACCCTCGGGCTCGCCTGGTGGCGGCTGCGGGGTCGGGACGCATGACGGCGCCGCGCGGGCTGCGGGCGCTGCGGGCGGAGTGGACCAAGCTGCGGACCCTGCCGAGCACCGGATGGCTGCTCCTGCTGACCGTCGCCGGCACGGTGGGCGCCGCGTTCGCCGTCACCGGCTCGCTGGACCACGCCCACTGCTCCGCCCCCTGCGCCCCCGACCTCACGAAACTGTCGCTGGCGGGCGTGCGTCTCGGCCAGGTCGGCATCGTGGTCCTCGCGGTGCTGACGGTGACGGCGGAGCACAGCACCCGGACGATCCAGCCGACGCTGGCGGCCGTACCGCGCCGGTTCCTGGTGGTGCTGGGCAAGCTCGGCGTGCTGGCCGTCCTCGGGGTCGGTGCCGGGGCGCTGGCGGTCGCCGCCTCCCTGAAGGCCGGCCGGACGATGCTGCCCGGCAGCGGGTTCACCGCGGCGCACGGCTTTCCCCCGCTGTCGCTCGCCGACGACCTCACCCGGCGGGCGGCCGTCGGCACGGTTCTCTACACCGGGCTGGTCACGCTGCTCGGCGCCGGACTCGGTCTTCTCCTGCGGGACACCGCCGGTGCGCTGACGGCGGCGCTGGCCCTGCTCTACGGGTCGCCCGTCGTCGCCCAGTTCGTCACCAACCCGACCTGGCAGCACCGCATCCACCGGTTCGCCCCGATGGACGCCGGGCTGAGCATCCAGGCGACGCGCGACCTCGCCGCCGAGCACATCGGGCCGTGGGCCGGGCTCGGCGTCCTGTCCCTGTACGCCGCCGCGGCGGTCCTCGCGGGGCTGGTCGTGTTCCAGCTCCGCGACGCCCGCTGACCCGTACCCGCCGGTAGCCGGATAGGGGTCGCACCCGCCCCTAGGAGCGCCAAAAAGTTTTGTTCGGTTCCTACAATTGGTGCCGCTCAGGGTTCGGCGGTTACGACATGGCGGCGCCCGCCGACAGAGGGAAAAGTGATCACTGCCGGGGGCCACCGCCCCACGGCGTGTACATCGTGGGTCCAACGGAGGGGTCGGTCGGGTGTTCAGCCGTATCGCCATCGTCAACCGTGGAGAGGCCGCGATGCGGCTCATCCACGCCGTCCGGGAGCTGGCCGCGGAGACCGGGACCCGGATCGAGACCGTAGCCCTGCACACCGACGTCGACCGCGACGCCACGTTCGTGCGGGAGGCCGACGTCGCCTACGACCTCGGTCCCGCGTCCGCGCGCCCGTACCTGAACCTGGCGGTCCTGGAGCGCGCGCTGGTGGCGACCCGGGCCGACGCCGCCTGGGTCGGCTGGGGCTTCGTCGCCGAGGACCCGGCGTTCGCCGAGCTGTGCGAGAAGATCGGGGTCACCTTCGTCGGGCCGAGCCCGGACGCCATGCGCCAGCTCGGCGACAAGATCGGCGCGAAGCTGATCGCCGAGGAGGTCGGCGTGCCCGTCGCGCCGTGGAGCCGCGGCGCGGTCGAGACCCTGGCCGCCGCCCGCGCGGCGGCGGCCGAGATCGGCTACCCGCTGATGCTGAAGGCCACCGCCGGCGGCGGCGGGCGCGGCATCCGCGTGATCACGAACGAGGCCGAGCTGGACGACGCGTACGAGCGCACCAGCCAGGAGGCCGCGCGGGCGTTCGGCAGCGGCATCGTGTTCCTGGAGCGCCTGGTCACCGGCGCCCGGCACGTCGAGGTCCAGGTGATCGCCGACGGCCAGGGCACCGCCTGGGCGCTCGGCGTGCGGGACTGCTCGGTGCAGCGGCGCAACCAGAAGGTCATCGAGGAGTCGGCGTCGCCGGTGCTCGGCCCGGATCAGGCCGCCGAGCTCAAGGCGTCGGCCGAGCGGCTGGCCGTCGCGGTCGGCTACCGCGGCGCGGCGACCGTCGAGTTCCTCTACCACCCCGGCGACCGGCTGTTCGCGTTCCTGGAGGTCAACACGCGCCTCCAGGTGGAGCACCCGATCACCGAGTCCACCACCGGCTTCGACCTGGTCAAGGCGCAGCTGCACGTGGCCTCGGGCGGGCGGCTCGTCGGCGAGCCGCCGGTGGAGCGGGGGCACGCCATCGAGGCCCGGCTGAATGCCGAGGACCCGGACCGCGACTTCGCGCCCTCCCCCGGCCGCATCGCCCGGCTGGACCTGCCCGCCGGGCCGGGCATCCGGGTGGACACCGGCGTCAGCGAGGGCGACACCATCCCCGCCGACTTCGACTCGATGATCGCGAAGATCATCGCGTACGGCCGCGACCGCGACGAGGCCCTCGGCCGGCTGCGCCGGGCCATGGCGAACACCACAGTGATCATCGAGGGCGGCGCGACCAACAAGAGCTTCGTGCTCGACCTGCTCGACCAGCCCGAGGTGATCGACGCCAGCGCGGACACCGGCTGGATCGACCGGGTCCGCGGCGAGGGCCGCCTCGTCGCGCACCGGCACTCCGCCGTCGCGCTGGCGGCCGCCGCCATCGAGGCGTACGAGGAGGAGGAGCACGTCGAGCGGCAGCGGCTGCTGTCGACGGCGGCCGGCGGCCGGCCGCAGGTGCAGCACTCCAGCGGCGGGCCGCTGGACCTCAAGCTGCGCGGCGTCGGCTACCGCATGCGCGTGGCCCGGGTCGGCGCGGACCGGTTCCGGGTCGGCATCGAGACGGCGGGCGGCGTCCGCACCGCCGACGTCGAGCTGGACCGGTTCGACCGGCACACCGGGCAGATCGTCGTCAACGGCGTCCGGTACCGCCTGCTCACCGACACGTACGGGCCGATCCACCTGGTCGAGGTGGACGGCGTGACGCACCGGGTCAGCCGGGACGAGGGCGGCGTGCTCCGCTCCCCCATGCCCGCGCTGGTCGTCGCCACGCCGCTGGCGGTCGGCGCCGAGGTCGAGGCGGGCGCGCCGGTGCTGGTGCTGGAGGCCATGAAGATGGAGACGGTGCTGCGGGCGCCGTTCAAGGCGCGGCTGAAGGAGTGCGCCGTCTCCGTGGGCAGCCAGGTGGAGGCCGGCGCGCCGCTGCTGCGGCTCGAGCCGGTCGCCGAGGAGGGCGCCGAGGCCGCCGACGCCGCGCCCGCGGCCGCCGTCGAGCTGGACCTGCCCGCCGAGCCCGCCGAGGTCCCGGCGCGCACGCGGGCCGGCCGCGGCCAGGAGGACCTGCGCGGCCTGCTGCTGGGCTTCGACGTCGACCCGCACGACGACCGCCGGGTGCTCGACGACTACCTCGCCGCCCGCCGGGCGGCCACCGAGGAGGGGCACCGGCCGCTGGCCGAGGAGCTCGACCTCGTGAACGTCTTCGCCGATCTCGCCGAGCTGAGCCGCAACCGGCCGACCGGCGAGGACGGCGACGGTCACGTCCCCAGCGCCCGCGAGTACTTCCACACCTACCTCCAGAGCCTCGACATCGAGCGCGCCGGGCTGCCGGCCGCGTTCCAGGCCAAGCTGGCCAAGGCGCTCGGCCACTACGGGGTCACCGACCTGGAGCGCTCCCCCGCGCTCGAAGCGGCCGTGTTCCGGATCTTCCTGGCCCAGCAGCGGGCCGCCGCCGACGCCACGGTCATCGCGACGCTGCTGCGCTCGTGGCTGCGGGAGCCGCCGCCGGACGAGAGCCTGCGCGAGCCCGTGGGCCTCGCGCTGGAGCGGCTGGTCGCCGCGACGCAGGTCCGCTTCCCGGTGGTCGCCGACCTCGCCCGCGGCGTGGTGTTCGCGTGGTTCGCCCAGCCGCTGCTGCGCCGCAACCGCGCCCGGGTGTACGCCGAGGTCCGCGGGCACCTGCGCCACCTCGACGCGCACCCGGCCGCCCCGGACCGCGCCGAGCGCGTGGCGGCGATGGTGCGCAGCACCGAGCCCCTCGTCCGGCTGCTCGGCCAGCGGCTGGTGCGTGACCACCTCGACAACGCCGTGATGCTGGAGGTGCTGACCCGGCGGTACTACGGGAACAAGGGCCTCACCGGCGTGCACACCCGCGAGGTCGCCGGCTGCACGTTCGTGGTCGCCGAGCGCGCGGAGTCGAGCGTGGTCTCCGCCGCGGTGCGCTTCGACGCGCTGGGTGGCGCGCTGCGCGGCCTCGCCGAGCTGGCGGGCGGCGCGGACGCCATCGACGCCGACATCTACCTGGCGTGGGAGGACCAGCCCGAGGACTTCGACGCGATGGCCGCCGCGCTGCACGAGGTCGTCCGGGCGCACCCGCTGCCGCCGCAGGTCCGCCGGGTCACCACCACCGTGGCGGGCCGGGCCGGCGCGGTCATGCACCACCACTTCACCTTCCGCCCGTCCGGCGACGGCATGGCCGAGGAGCGGCTGATCCGCGGCCTGCACCCGTACATCGCCCAGCGGATGCAGCTGGAGCGGCTGCACGAGTTCGACCTGACCCGGCTCCCGTCGGCGGACGAGGAGGTCTACCTCTTCCAGTGTGTGGCGCGGGAGAACCCGTCCGACCAGCGCCTGGTGGCGTTCGCGCAGGTGCGCGACCTGACCGAGCTGCGCGAACAGGACGGGCGGCTGGTCGCCCTGCCGACGGCCGAGGACACCGTGGCGGCCTGTCTCGACTCCATCCGCCGGGCACAGTCGCGGCGACCGGCGAAGACGCGCTTCCAGACCAACCGCATCGTGATCTACGTCTGGCCGCCGAGCGAGCTGACCCGCGAGGAGATCGAGACGATCGCCGGTCGGGTGCGCCCGACGACCGCGGGCGCCGGGCTGGAGGAGATCCTCTTCATCGCCCGGCAGCGCGACCGGCGGACCGGCGAGCTGACCAAGATCGCCGTACGGATCTCGTTCAACGCCACGGGCGGCGCCGAGCTGAGCATCGGCGAGCCGCCGACCGAGCCGGTCGAGCCGCTGGACGAGTACCGGCTGAAGGTGCTGCGCGCGAGCAGCCGCAACACGGTCTACCCGTACGAGCTGACCGGCCTGCTCGGCGACTTCGTCGAGCACGACCTCGACGAGAAGCACGCGCTGGTGCCGGTCGACCGGCCCAGGGGGCGCAACAGCGCGGCGATCGTCGCGGGTGTGGTCACCACGCCCACCCCGCGGCACCCGCAGGGCGTCACCCGGGTCGTGCTCCTCGGCGACCCCACGAAGTCGCTCGGCGCGCTGTCGGAGCCGGAGTGCCGCCGCGTGATCGCCGCGCTGGACCTGGCCGAGCGGATGCGGGTCCCGCTGGAGTGGTACGCCCTGTCCGCCGGCGCCCGGATCTCCATGACGTCCGGCACCGAGAACATGGACTGGGTGGCGGCCGCGCTCAAGCGGATCGTCGAGTTCACCCAGGACGGCGGTGAGATCAACATCGTGGTGGCGGGCATCAACGTCGGGGCGCAGCCGTACTGGAACGCCGAGGCGACGATGCTCATGCACACCCGGGGCGTGCTGGTGATGACGCCGGACTCGGCGATGGTGCTCACCGGCAAGCAGTCGCTCGACTTCTCCGGCGGCGTGTCGGCCGAGGACAACTTCGGCATCGGCGGCTACGACCGGGTGATGGGCCCGAACGGGCAGGCGCAGTACTGGGCGCCGAACCTCCCCGCCGCCCGGGACGTGCTGATGGCGCACTACGAGCACACGTACGTGGCGCCGGGCGAGTCGGCGCCGCGGCGGGCGACGACGACCGACCCGGTCGACCGGGACATCTCGCCCTTCCCGCACACCGTGGCCGGCAGCGACTTCACCACGGTCGGCGAGATCTTCTCCGCCGCGGCCAACCCGGACCGGAAGAAGCCGTTCGACATCCGGACCGTCATGCGGGCGCTGGCCGACCAGGACCACCCGGTGCTGGAGCGCTGGGCGGGCATGGCCGACGCGGAGACCGCGGTGGTGCAGGACGTCCACCTCGGCGGCATCCCGGTGTGCCTGCTCGGCATCGAGTCCCGCTCGGTGCCGCGGCGCGGCTTCCCGCCCACCGACGGCCCGGACACCTACACGGCGGGCACGCTGTTCCCGCGCTCGTCCAAGAAGGCCGCGCGGGCGATCAACGCGGCCAGCGGCAACCGGCCGCTGGTGGTGCTGGCGAACCTGTCGGGCTTCGACGGCTCGCCCGAGTCGATGCGCAAGCTGCAACTGGAGTACGGCGCCGAGATCGGCCGGGCCATCGTGAACTTCCGCGGGCCCATCGTGTTCTGCGTGATCTCGCGCTACCACGGCGGCGCGTTCGTGGTGTTCTCCAAGGCGTTGAACCCCGAGATGACCGTGCTGGCGCTGGAGGGCTCGTTCGCCTCGGTGCTGGGCGGCGCCCCGGCCGCCGCGGTGGTCTTCTCCGGCGACGTCAACGCCCGCACCGCGGCCGACACCCGGGTGCGGGACCTGGAGGCCCGCGTGGCGGCCGCCTCCGGCGCCGACCGGGCCGCGCTGACCGCGGAGCTCGACGAGCTGCGCTCGTCGGTGCGGGCGGAGAAGCTGGGCGAGGTGGCCACGGAGTTCGACCGCGTGCACTCGATCCAGCGCGCCGTCGAGGTGGGGTCCGTCGACGCGGTCATCCGCGCGGCGGAACTGCGCCCGCGCGTCATCGAGGCGATCGAGTCCCGCCTGCGGTGACCGCCCGGCGCGGCCGGGGGCGTACGCCTCCGGCCGCGCCGCGGTCGATCCCCCGGCACACACGGCGAAGGGCCCCGGAGCGAACTCCGGGGCCCTTCGTGGTGCGCGGGGATTACTTGGTGAGCGGGGCCAGCTTCGGGTCGTTGGCGTACGCCTCGGCCGCGTTGGCCTTGGTGACGGCCACCGGCGGCAGGAGGTAGGTGTCCACGACCTTGACGCCGTTGTTGTACGACTTGGTGTCGTTCACCTCGGGGGTGTTACCGGCCTGCAGGGCCTTCACCATGGCGATGGTCTGCTTGACCAGGTTCCGGGTGTCCTTGTTGATCGTCATGTACTGCTCGCCAGCCATGATCGACTTGACCGACTCGACCTCGGAGTCCTGACCGGTGACGACCGGGATCTTCTTGCCGGCGCCCTTGATCGAGGTGATGATCGCGCGGGCCAGGGTGTCGTTCGGGGAGAGGACGCCGTCCAGCTCCTTGTTGCCGTAGGTCGAGGTCAGCAGCTGGTCCATGCGGGCCTGCGCACCCTCGGCCTTCCAGCCCTGGATGGCGGTCTGCTTCACGTCGGTCTGCTTCGAGGCGACGACGACGTTGCCCTTGTCGATCTCCGGCTTGAGCACGTCCATGGCGCCGTTGAAGAACACACCGGCGTTGTTGTCGTCCGGCGAGCCGGAGAACAGCTCGATGTTGTACGGGCCGTTCGGCTTCTTGGCCTTCATGCCGTCCAGCAGGGCCTGGCCCTGGAGCTGGCCGACCTTGAAGTTGTCGAACGCGACGTAGTAGTCGAGGTCCGGGGTGTTGGTGATGAGGCGGTCGTACGCGATGACCTTCGCGCCGGCGGCGTGCGCCGCGGCGACCTGGGTCGACAGCTGCGCGGCGTCGGTCGCACCGATGACGATGACCTTCGCGCCCTTGGTCACCATGGCGGTGATCTGGGCCTGCTGGTCGGCGACGGTGGTCGACGCGCCGGCGTACTGCACGTCGCTCTTGAAGCCGGCCTCCTTGAGGCCGTTGGTGAACAGGTCGCCGGCGAGGACCCAGTTCTCCGAGGTCTTCGACGGCAGGGCGACACCGATCAGGGAGTCGGCCGCGAAGCCCTTGGTGTCGCCGCCCTTGGCGCCGCCGGTGTCGCCGTCGCGGCCGGAGCCGCAGGCGGTGGCGGTCAGGGCCAGCGCCGCGATGGCGCCGATGGCCACCGACTTGCCGATGAGTTTGCGCATGGCTGGATGGTGCCCTTCTGGAGAGGTGATACGGGGTGTGAGGCGGGGTGGAACGTCAGCTCGGCACGGCCGTGCGGGCGGTTTCCCGTTCCGCGTCGGGAGGTGCCGTGGGCGGGGTGGGCGTGTCGCGGCGGAACGAGCGGGTGAGGCTGCCGATGACGGAGAACTTGCCCTGCTTCTTGTTGTAGACGTCGAGCGCGACGGCCAGCAGCAGCACCAGGCCCTTGATGATCTGGACCCGGTCGGTGCCCACGCCGAGCAGCTGGAGGCCGTTGTTCAGCACGGCCATGACCAGACCGCCGACGATTGAGCCGCTGATGGTGCCGATGCCGCCGGAGACGGCCGCGCCGCCGATGAAGACTGCCGCGATGGCGTCCAGTTCCCAGCCGTTGCCGTCCTGCGGGCCGGAGGCCGCCGAACGGGCCACGAAGATCATGCCGGCCAGGGAGGCCAGGACGGCCATGTTCATCATGACGAAGAAGTTGACCCGCTTGAGCTTCACACCGGAGAGCTCCGCGGCCCGGGAGTTGCCACCGACGGCGTAGATGTGCCGGCCGCCCGCGGTGTTCCGGGTGTAGAAGGAGTACGCCAGCACCAGCGCCACCAGGATGATGCCGGAGACCGGGAAGCTCGTGCCCACCCGGCCGCTGGCGAACCGCAGCGACGCGAAGACGATCACGCCGACCATGACGGCCATCCGGAGCACCGAGATCCACATCGGGGCCGGCTCGGCGTCCATCTCGCGGCGGGTCTTGCGGGCCTGGAACTCCCGCCACACCACGGCCACGCACGCGGCGAGGCCGAGCAGCAGCGTCAGGTTGTTGTAGCCGGTGTCCGGGCCGACCTCGGGCAGGAAGCCCGAGCCGATCACCCGGAAGCCCTCCGGCACGGCGATCGTGTTCGCGTTGCCGATGAACTGGTTGCCGCCCCGGAAGAGCAGCATGCCGGCCAGGGTGACGATGAACGCCGGCACCCCGATGTAGGCGACCCAGAAGCCCTGCCAGGCGCCGATGATCGCGCCGATCACCAGGCCGAACAGGATGGCGACCGGCCACGGCAGCGACCACTCCGCCATCGACTTGGCCACCAGGATGCCGGTGAACGCGGCGATCGAGCCCACCGAGAGGTCGATGTGCCCGGCGACGATCACCATGAGCATGCCGATGGCCAGGATGAGGATGTACGAGTTCTGGTTGAACAGCGCGATCAGGTTGTCCGATCGCAGGGTCAGGCCGTCCGTGAGGATCTGGAACAGGACGACGATCGCCACCAGGGTGAAGATCATCCCGAACTGGCGGGCGTTGGACGTGGTCCCTCCGAAGAGGTTCTTCTGCAGGTCCTTGATTCGGCTCATCGTGTCTGCATCTTCTTCGTCGAGGTCATCTGCTTCATGAGGGTTTCCGGGTCCGCGTCCTGCCGGGCGATCTCACCGGTGATGGCGCCTTCGAACACGGTGTAGATGCGGTCGCAGAGCCCGATCAGCTCGGGCAGCTCCGAGGAGATGACGACGACGCCCTTCCCCTGGTCGGCGAGCCGCTGGATGATGCCGTAGATCTCGTACTTGGCGCCCACGTCGATGCCGCGGGTCGGCTCGTCGAGGATCAGGAGGTCCGGGTCCGTGAACATCCACTTCGCCAGGACGACCTTCTGCTGGTTGCCGCCGGAGAGCTTGGAGACGCCCTCGTCGACCGTCGGCGCCTTGGTGCGCAGCTCCCGCCGGTAGGACTCGGCCGCCTTGTACTCCTCGACCTCGTCCAGGACGCCGTGGTGCGAGATCTTCGACAGCTTGGCGGCGACCGTGGAGGTCTTGATGTCGTCGAGCAGGTTCAGGCCGATCGCCTTGCGGTCCTCGCTGACGTACGCGAGCCCGTGGGCGATCGCGTCCGCCACCGACTTCAGGACGATCTCCTCGCCGTCCTTGATGATCGTGCCCGACTCGTACACGCCGTAGGAGCGGCCGAAGACGCTCATGGCCAGCTCGGTGCGACCGGCGCCCATCAGGCCGGCGAAGCCGACGATCTCGCCGCGCCGCACCGTGAAGCTCTCGTTCTTGCAGACCTGCCGCTCGGCGGAGATCGGGTGCCGGACGTTCCAGTTGCGCACCTCGAAGAAGACCTCGCCGATCTTCGGGGTGTGGTCCGGGAAGCGGCTGCTCAGCTCGCGACCGACCATGCCCCGCACGATCCGGTCCTCGTCGACGCCGTCCGCCTTGACGTTCAGCGTCTCGACGGTCCGGCCGTCGCGCAGGATGGTGATCTGGTCGGCGATGGCCTCGATCTCGTTGAGCTTGTGCGAGATCATGATCGAGGTGATGCCCCGCGAGCGGAAACCGCGCAGCAGGTCCAGCAGGTGCTGCGAGTCGGCCTCGTTGAGCGCGGCCGTCGGCTCGTCCAGGATGAGCAGCTTGACGTCCTTGGCGAACGCCTTGGCGATCTCCACGAGCTGCTGCTTGCCGACGCCGATGTCCTTGACCAGGGTGTCCGGGTCCTCCCGGAGGCCGACCCGGGCCATCAGGTCCAGCGCCATCCGGTTCGCGGCCTTCCAGTCGATCGCGCCCCGCTTGCGAGGCTCGTTGCCGAGGAAGATGTTCTCGGCGATCGACATGCCCGGGATGAGCGCGAGCTCCTGGTGGATGATCACGATCCCGGCGTTCTCGCTCGCCCGGATGTCGGAGAAGCGGGTCTCGGCGCCCTGGTAGATGATCTGGCCGTCGTAGCTGCCGTACGGGTAGACGCCGCTGAGCACTTTCATCAGGGTCGACTTGCCGGCGCCGTTCTCGCCGACGATGGCGTGGATCTCGCCGGCCCGGACCACCAGGTTGACGTCGGCCAGGGCCTTGACGCCGGGGAACTCCTTGGTGATGGAGCGCATCTCCAGGAGGACGGGCAGATCGCTCATCGCTCCCACCACCTTGCCAACGTCATGGCCGCCTCCGCGGGTTATGACCTTCGCTCACTTTTCGTTGTCGTGGGCAAGGAAATCTCGTCGGGGGCGCTTCCGCAAGTGCCCAGGTCGCTCTTTTGCGTAACAAGTCGGTAATATCGACCGCCACGCTCAGTGACCTTCGCGACGCCCCCTCGGCCTGCCCGCAGGCGCGGCGAGGGTGCTAGCGACCAACCCATGACAACGTTGACGCCGCATCGTATACCGCAGTTTTCGAAACGGCCTGGTGACCCGGGCCGGCCAGGTGACGGCGGTGCCGCCGACCGGCGGCCGAGCCGGCGATCCCCCGACACCCGGGTGTCATAATTCCCGCCATGACCGCTGACCGGAAGGCTGGTCGACCGAGCCTGGCCCAGGTCGCGGCGCTGTCCGGCGTGTCGGTCAAGACCGCCTCCCGGGCCCTCGGTGGCGAGCCCCGGGTGGCCCCGGAGACCCGGTCGCGGGTGCGCGACGCCGCCGACCAACTCGGCTACCGGCTGAACGGTGTGGCCCGGGAGCTGCGCCGCGGCGCGAGCACCTCCACGCTGGTCGGCCTGCTCATCGGGGACCTGGCGAACCCGTTCTACTCGCGGCTGGCCGGTGGCCTGGAGCGCGACCTGCGCATGCGGGGCCTCCAGTTGATCACCGCGAGCACCGACGAGGATCCGGAGTGGGAGCGGCGGCTCGCCGACGCCCTGCTGGAGCGGCGGGTCCGGGGGCTGGTGATCGCCTCCACCGCGACCGCGCACGCCCACTTCGCGGCCGAACACCGGCACGGCATCCCGTTCGTGTTCGTGGACCGGCCGCCGGTCGAGCTGGCGGCCGACACCGTCCTGCTGGACAACCACCACGGCGCCCGGCAGGCCGGCGCCCACCTGACCGCGGCCGGTCACCGGCGTATCGGCGTGGTCGGGGACCTGTCCCGGCTCAGCACGCACCGTGACCGGCTGGACGGCTTCGCCGCCGCCATGCGCGCGGCCGGCGTGGCCAACTGGGCGGACTACCTCGTGGAGAACGCGCACGACGTCGCGGCCGCCGAACGGGCCGTGCTCGGCCTGCTGGCCCGTACCCCTCCCCCGACCGCCCTGTTCACCCTGAACAACCGGATCACCCTGGGGGCCCTGCTGGCCCTGCGGGGGCACCCGGCGCCGCCCGCGCTGGTCGGCTTCGACGAGGTGGACGTCGGCGACGTCCTGGGCGTGAGCGTCGTGGCGCACGACCCCGAGGACATGGGCCGGCGGGCGGCGGGACTGCTGCTCGACCGCATCGACGGTCACCGCGGACCGGCCCGGCAGGTGGTCATCCCGACCCGGCTGCTGGCCCGTGGCTCGGGCGAACGGCCGCCGGCCCCGACGGCCGGCTCCTAGCACGCCGCGCCGCCCTGGCGGGCGGCGGGCGAATTCCGTGGCGCGGTCGCGGTGGGCCGACCGGTCGGGGCAGGACCGTCACCCATTGACACACACCTCTGCGCGCTCTACACAAGACGGTGACACCTGTCGATGACAACGATGTCACGACGTGTCCTCCGCGCCTCGAAGGAGGATCGCCTCATGCTCCGATCAGGCCCGTCCCGTCTGCTCACCCTGGTGGCCACCGCCGTCACCGGAGCGTCCGTACTCGTCGCGGTGGCCGCGCCGGCCGCCGCGGCGCCGCTCAGCCTCACCCCGTACGTGAACCCGTTCATCGGCACCGACGACAGCAACGCGCCGAACCCCGTCGGCGGCGGCGCCGGCGGCAGCACCGTCCCCGGCCCCGTGCAGCCCTTCGGCATGGTGAAGCTGAGCCCGGACACCCCCACCGCCTCACCGTCCGGCTACCGCTTCAGCGACACCCAGATCGAGGAGTTCAGCCTCACCCACTTCAACGGCGCGGGCTGCCCCAACAACGAGGACCTCGGGATCCTGCCCGTCACCGGCGCGCTCGGCGCCTCGCCGGGAACCTCGTGGACCGCCTACCGCGCCACTCAGGACAAGGCACAGGAACAGGCCCGGCCCGGCTTCTACCAGGCGGTGCTCAGCAACTACGGCAACACCCGCGTCGAGGCGTCGGCCACGCGGCGCAGCGCCATCCTGCGGCTGACCTATCCCGCGACCAGCACCGCGCGGGTGCTCGTCAACACCAGTCGCAGCGCCACCGGCAGCCGCGCCGGCTCGATCCAGATCAGCGGCTCCACCGTGACCGGCAGCGTCACGGGTGGCGGCTTCTGCGGCAACAGCAAGACCTACCAGATCTTCTACCGGATGGAGTTCGACCGCGCCCCGAGCGGCGTCGGCACCTGGCTCGGCGGCACCGTCACCGCCGGCTCCACGAGCGCCAGCGGCACCAACTCCGGCGGGTACCTGACCTTCGACACCTCGGCCAACCCCGTGGTGCAGGTCAAGGTCGGCATCTCCTTCGTGAGCGCGGCCGGCGCGCAGGCCAACCTCGCCGCCGAGCAGTCCGGCTTCGCCTTCGACACCGTCCGCGCCGACGCCGACGCGCAGTGGAACGCGATGCTCAACCGCGTGCAGGTCACCGGCGGCACCACCGCCGACCTCCAGAAGTTCTACACCGCGCTGTACCGCGTGTTCATCAACCCCAACCTGGCCAGCGACGTCGACGGGCAGTACCGCGGCTTCGACAACGCCGTCCACACCGCCGGCCACCCGGTCTACCAGAACTACTCCGGCTGGGACATCTACCGGTCCTGGGCAGCGCTGATCGCCTTCCTCGCCCCCACCGAGGCGACCGACATCGCCCGGTCCATGGTGCTCGACGGCCAGCAGGGCGGCCTGCTGCCGAAGTGGTCGCACAACACCAACGAGGCCTTCGTCATGACCGGCGACCCCGGCCCGATCATCGTCGACAGCATGTACCAGTTCGGTGTACGCGGCTTCGACACCGCGGCGGCACTGGCCCTCATGAAGAAGAGCTCCGCCGGCGGCACCACCCAGGGCAGCCCGATCCGCGGCCGGCAGAGCGGCTACGTCCAGCGTCACTACATCGACGGCGACCCGTCCGACTCGCTGGAGTACTCCGCCAGCGACTTCGCGGTCGCCCAGTTCGCCCGGGCCCTCGGCGACACCGCCACGTACGACACCCACATGGCGCGGGCGCAGTGGTGGCGCAACACGTTCAACACCGAGTCGGGCTACATCCACCCCCGCAACGCCGACGGCACCTGGCCCTGGCCGCTCGACCCGGCCAGCCAGTCGAACTACGTCGAGGGCAACGCCTCGCAGTACACCTGGATGGTCCCCTACGACCTCGGCGCCCTGATCGACCTCATGGGCGGGCGGCAGACCGCCGTCCAACGCCTCGACCACCACTTCACCCAGACCAACGGCGGGCAGTCGCAGCCGTACTTCTACATCGGCAACGAGCCGGAGCACGGGGTGCCGTGGGCGTACCACTTCGCCGCGGCGCCGGCCGGCACCAGCGCCGCGGTCCGGCGGATCATGAACGAGTCGTTCACCACCGGCCCCGGCGGCCTGCCCGGCAACGACGACCTCGGCGCCACCTCCGCCTGGTACGTCTGGTCGGCCCTCGGCATGTACCCGCCCACGCCGGGCGCGGACACCCTCGCCCTGCACGGCCCGCTCTTCCCGTCGGTCCTCGTCGACCGGCCGGCCGGCGACGTGCAGATCAGCGCCGCCAACGCGGGCCAGGGCAACCAGTACGTGCAGAGCGTCGCCGTCAACGGAGCGGCCAGCCGGCGCACCTGGCTGCGGTACGGCGACCTCGCGGGCGGCGCCACCCTGTCGTACACGATGGGCGGCACGCCCTCGGCGTGGGGCACCGACCCCGCCGACGTGCCGCCGTCGTTCACCGACGGGGCCACCCCGCCGCCCGCCGCACCGGAACTGGGCGCCAACCTGGCCGCCGGCCGGCCCGCCACCGGCTCCGCCCCGTGCAACGCCGCGGAGGGGCCGGAGAGGGCGTTCGACGGACGCCTCGGCAGCGCCAGCAAGTGGTGCTCGCTCGCCGCCGGCACGAAGGTCCTCCAGGTGGACCTCGGCGCGAACCGGACCGTGGGGTCCTTCGTGGTCAAGCACGCCGGGCTGGGCGGGGAGAACACCGGCTGGAACACCGGCGCCTTCACCATCGAGACCAGCACCGACGGCAGCACGTGGACGACCCGGGCCACCGTCTCCGGCAACCGCGCGAGCCGCACCTACCACCCCGTCCCGGCCACGACGGCCCGGTACGTGCGACTCAGCATCACCACGCCCACCAACAACGGCAACAGCGCCGCCCGGATCGACGAGTTCGAGGTGTACGGCACCGCCGGCGCGACGAACCTCGCGTTGAACCGGCCCGCCACCGCCGACTCCCAGTGCGCGAGCACGGAGGGGCCCGAGAAGGCCGTCAACGGCAGCACCACCGGCGGCAACTCCGACAAGTGGTGCGCGACCGGCGGCACGAAGTCCCTACGCATCGACCTGGGCGCCGCCCACCACCTCCAGTCGATCACCGTTTACCACGCCGCCGCCGGTGGCGAGGATCCCGCCTGGAACACGCGGGACTTCGACCTCCAGGTCTCCCCGGACGGGTCGGCGTGGACGACCGTCGCGCAGGTGCGCGGCAACACGGCCGGGGTGACCAGCCATCCGGTGTCCGCCGACGGCAGGTACGTGCTGGTCAAGGTGCTCACCCCCACCCAGACCACCGACGCGGCCGCCCGGCTCTACGAGGTGGAGGTCTTCGGCACCTGACCGTGACGGCCGCACCCGCTCCGGCGGCGGCCGGTGCCCGGGGGCACCGGCCGCCGCCGGAGCGGAAAAGAACGTGCGGTCCGGGCGGCCGCCGCCCTACCCTGCCCGGCGTGACCCTGGACATCGTGAGCCTGGCGGAGCGCCCCGACCTGGCACCCCTGCTCGACACCGGCTTCGACGGCGCCTGGCCGCAGTTCATGCTCTGGGACCCGATGGGCTCGGTCTACTACAGCGTCGCCCACGACCTCTACCCGGAGTTCGTCTTCGCCGCCGTCGACCCGGCCGATCCCGGCCGCGCCGTCGCCCGGGCGTACGCCGTGCCGCTGCGGTGGACGGAGGACGAACTGCCCGACGGCGGCTGGGACCGGATGATCCAGCGGGCCGCGGTCAACCGGCTCTCCGGCGCCACCCCGAACCTCGTCTCCGCGCTGGAGATCTGCGTGCGGCCGGACCGGCGCGGCGGCGGCGTGTCCGGGCTCATGCTCGCGGCGATGCGCGACGCGGTCGCCCGGCAGGGCTTCGACACCCTTGTCGCGCCGGTGCGCCCCAACGGCAAGGCCGCCGTCCCCGACGTGCCGATGAGCGAGTACGCGGCCCGGGTGCGCCCCGACGGCCTGCCGGTCGACCCGTGGCTGCGGGTGCACGTGCGGGCCGGCGGGGTGATCGAGCGGGTCGCGCCCCGATCGATGGCGGTCACCGGGACCCTCGCCGACTGGCGCCGGTGGACCGGGCTGCCGTTCGACGCCAGCGGACCGGTGCACGTGCCGGGCGCGCTGGCCCCGGTGCTGGCCGATGTCGCGCACGACCACGCCGCCTACGTCGAGCCGAACGTCTGGGTGCGGCACCGGCTGTAACGGTCAGGCCGGCCAGGCGTGGCCGATCCCGTCGAGCAGGAGGACGACGCCCTCGGTGGCCGCCTCCCGGTCCCGCGAGATCTCGCGGTATTCCGGCGAGGTGGACCACCGCTCGAAGTCCTCGCGGTTCTCGAAGGACATCAGCACGACCTTCTCGTGCGGCCAACTCCCCTCGACCACCCGCGGGGACGCGTCGGCGGCGAGCAGCCGCCCGCCGTGCCGGGCCAGGACGGGCAGGAAGGCGGCGACGTAGCGGTCGTAGCGCCGCCGGTCGTGGACGGTGATCTGCGCGAGGGCGTAGACGGTCACCGGCCCAGGCTACTCACCGGTACGCCCTACCGGTGTCCCCCGGCCCGGCACCGGACGGCCGCCCAGCGGCCGACCACCGTGGACCGTCAGGTTGCGCACCGCCCCGGTACGGGAACTGTCAACTGCCCGATCCGCCGTGGCCAGATCGCTCCTGACCTGCGAATACTGGACACCACAGGCCAGCGGTCGCGCTGCGCCGGTTGGGGGGCAGGCACCATGATCGACGAGGAGACCCAGCCCGGAAGCACACCGCAGACCCCGCCACCGCCGCCGCTACCGGCGGCGCTCGGCGGGGGCGGCGGGTCCATGGTGCCCACCGCCGTGTGGCAGGTGCGGGTACGCACCAAGCTCGACGACCTGTACCAGCAGCTGAGTGGCCTGGCGGCGCGCGACCCCGCATCCGCCTCCCGGGTCGCCGCGCTGCGCGCCCAACTGTCCGGGGCCGAGGCCGTGCTGGGCCGCAGCGGCGTGGTCGCGTGGCTGCGCGGCGGCAACCTGGAGTACGCCTGGCAGACCATCCACGCGGTGGAACGGGCCATGGTGGAGCTACGGACACCCGCGGAGCTGCTCGGCCTGCTGCCGGCGTACCAGGGCGCGGCCGCGCAGTTCCTGAAGGCCGACGACAAGGTGCTGACCGACTTCGACGCCTCGGCCGACGTCGCGGCACCGGAGCGGTTCCAGGCCAAGGTGCAGGCCCTGCTCCTGCGCTACCACTCGGCGTCGGACGAGTTCCACGAGTCGGTGCGCCGGCTGCGTAACCGGATGCTGGGGCTGTCGGTCTTCGCGCTGGTCGCGGAGGCGCTGATGGTGGTGGTGCAGTGGCGCAGCCGCGACGTGCAGCTGCTCAAGCCGCCGACCGACGCGGCCGGTGTGCCGGCCTGGCGGCTGCTCGTCTTCGTGCTCATCGCCGGCGCGCTCGGGGCGTTCATCAGCGCCCTGCCCTCGATGATCACCTCACGTTCCGGCGGCCTGCCCTACAAGCTGCCCTTCCAGCAGGGCCTGCTGAAGCTGGCGATCGGCCCGCTCGTCGCGGTCGTCGGGATCATGCTGGTGATCGGCGGCCTGGTGGAGACAACGGTGAACAGCACGGCCGCCCTGCTGGGCGTGGCCATCGTCTTCGGCGCCGGGCAGCAGGCGGTCACCGCGTTCGCCGACCGCCGCGCGTCGGAGCTGCTCACCCCGGTCACGAAGGGGGGCTGAGCGGCGACGGGGGCGAGCGGCCGCCGGCCTGGGTAGCCTGAAGCGCATGATCTTCATTACCGCGAAATTCCGGGTCCGGCCCGAGGACGCCGACCGCTGGCCGCAGATCGCCGCCGAGTTCACGGAGGCCACCCGGGCCGAGCCGGGCTGCCTCTGGTTCGACTGGTCCCGCAGCCTGGACGACCCGACGGAGTACGTGCTGGTCGAGGCGTTCCGCGACGGCGAGGCCGGCGCGGCGCACGTGCAGTCCGCGCACTTCCGCGAGGCGCAGCGCACCCTGCCGCCGCACCTGGCCGAGACGCCCCGCATCGTCAACACGACCGTGCCGCAGCAGGACTGGTCGCGGCTCGGCGAGATGGCCGTGCCCGAGGGCGACTGACACCGGGACGGCCCGTCAGCACACCTGCTCGCCGGCCGCCTCCGCCCGGCCGACGGCCGCCGGCAGCAGGTGGCGCACCACCGGCGCGCCGTCGGACAGCTCCCGCGCCCGGTTCTCCGCCTCCCGGTCCGCCTCGGTCAACCGGCCGCCGTGCTGGCGCAGGTGCTCGTCCCAGGAGGGCACCAGGTAGACCTCGCTGAACTGGTCGGGCGTCTCGCCGGTCCGGAAGAGCCCCCAGCGCATCGCCCCGGTGCGCTGCCGCGACCCGCGGACGTGGTCCATCGCGCCGAGGAACTCCGCCTCCCGTTCGGGCCGGACCGTGTAGGTGACCGTCACCAGCACCGGCCCGACCCGCGGGTCCGGTTGGAGCGCGAGGGACAGGGGCGGCCGGTAGGCGGTCGGGTCGCGGGTCAGTCCGCGCAGGTCGGGCAGCGGCCAGATCTGCGACGTCACCGCACCGATCAGCATGAGGGCGGCCGCCACGCCGAAGGCGGCGACCAGCCCGGCGAGGTCGGCCACCACGCCCCAGAGCAGCGCCCCGACGGCCTGCCCGCCGCCCTGGACCACCTGGTACACGGCCAGGCCGCGGGCGCGTACCCAGCCGGGCAGGAAGAGCTGGATCTCGGCGTTGACGTTGGAGAGCACGGTCACCCAGGCCAGCCCGGCCGGCAGCAGGGCGACCAGCACGACCGGCACGCTCCGGACCGTGCCCACCAGGATCAGCGTCACCCCGTACACCGCCCCGGCCAGCAGCAGGAACTGGTTGGGCTTCAGCGCGGTGCGGGTCCACGACAGCAGCAGCCCGCCCAGGATGGCGCCCACCCCCAGGGCGGCCAGCAGCAGGCCGTACCCGCCGGAACCCAGGCCGAGCCGGCGGCTCGCCACCAGCGGCAGCAGCGCCCACAGGGCACTGGCGGGGATGATGAACACCAGCGCCCGGCGCAGCAGCCGGCGCACCGTCGGCGAGTGCCGCACGTAGCGGCCGCCGGCGCGCAGCGCGGCCGTGAACCGCTCGGGCACCTCGACGGCCCGGGCGCCCCCGGAGCGCCACCGGAACAGCGCCAGCGCGAAGATCAGGTAGGCCACCGCGTTGAGTCCGAAGACCGGGGCCACGCCCACCCGGGCGATCAGCACACCGGCGGCGGCCGGCCCGACGGCACGGGCCGCGTTGACGCTGATCGCCCCGAGCGCGGAGGCGGCCCGGAGCTGGTCGCGGGGCACCAGCTCGGGGATGATCGAGGCCCAGGCCGGCAGGGTCAGCGCCTGCCCGACGCCGAAGGCGAAGGTGAGGGTGAGCAGCAGCGCCGGCGGCATGTGCCCCGCCGCCGTGAGCAGCGTCAGCGCCACGGCCACCGCCACCAGGAACAGCTGCACGGAGATCAGCAGGTGCCGGCGGTCGAAGGTGTCGGCGAGCGCGCCCGACGGCAGCGCGAGCAGCAGCATCGGCAGCAGGCTGGCGGTCTGCACCAGGGCGACCAGCGTGGAGGCGTTGGCCTGGTGCACCAGCAGCCACTGCGCGCCGACGGTCTGCATCCAGGTGCCGATGTTCGCCGCCAGCAGGGCGAGCCACAGGTTGCGGTAGACCGCGGTGCGCAGCGGCGACCAGGCCGAGAACGACTGCTCGGCGGTGGCGTCCGTGGTGGCGGTCACCGTCCCATGCCCCTCCCCCGTGTCGCCCCGCGCGGGCCCCGTGCCGCCGCCGGGTTCCCGGCGACGGCGGTTCCACACTCCGGCCCACCGGCCGGGTGTGCGGCCGGGATCAGCGGGAAAGGCAGACCGGCCTGTCGGCACCCGGCCTGCCTCTCGACCGGGCGCCGGCACCTTCTGGACATGGGGAGACGACGTATGACACGAGAGACGACCATGGGGGTCCGCTCGGTGACCGACAATCTCGGGCTCCAGCGGGCGACCGGGGACCAGGGGTCGGAGGGACTCGCGCGCTTCCTGGGCTGGTTCAGCCTCGGCCTGGGCGTGACGGCGCTCGCGGCGGGATCCCGGGTGGCCCGGGCCGCCGGCGTGGACGACTCCCGGACGGCCCGGACGGTGCTGCGGGCCGCCGGCATCCGGGAGATCGGTCATGCCGCGGTGCTGCTGGTGCCGCGCCGGGCCGGGCTGGGGCCCTGGACCCGGGTGGCGGGTGACGTGCTGGACCTCGCCGCGACCGGCCGGGCGTACCGGAACCGGTGCGGCGACCGGCGCCGGCGGCTCGGCCTCACGCTCGCCGCCCTGGGCGGGATCACCGCCCTCGACCTGTACGCCTCGGTGCGCGCCACCCGCAACCGGCGGATCCGCCCGGAGGGCTTCGCGCACGGCGCCGTGACGGTCAACCGCACCCCCGAGGAGGCGTACCGCTTCTGGCATGACCTCGAGAACCTGCCGCGGTTCATGTACCACCTCCGGTCGGTGCGCAGCACCGGCCCGCGGCGCTCCCGCTGGTCGGCGAAGGGGCCGGCCGGCGTGAGCGTGGAGTGGGAGGCCGAGATCGTCGAGGAACGCCGGGACCGACTCATCCGCTGGCGCTCCGTCGACGGCTCCCGGGTGCCCAACTGCGGCACCGTCCGGTTCACCCCGGCGGCCGGCGGCAACGGCACCGAGGTGCGGGTGGAACTGGAGTACGCGGTGCCCGGCCGCCGGGCGGGCACGCTGGTCGCCCGGGCGTTCGGCGAGAACCCGCAGCAGCAGATCTGCGACGACCTGCGGCGGTTCAAACAGGTCATCGAGACCGGCGAGCTGACCCGGTCGGACGGGACACCCGACGGCACGAGCATCCAGACCCAGGCGAAGCAGCGTCCGGCCCGCCCGCTGGCGGCCCACCGGACCGCGTGAGGAGGCACCGTGAAGGCCAACTGCTGGATGGCACCGAACCGGGTGGCCGTCGAGGAGGTACCGGATCCGAAGATCCTCAACCCGCGCGACGCGGTCGTGAAGGTCACCTCTGCGGCGATCTGCGGATCCGACCTGCATCTGCTCGACGGGTTCATCCCGGCCATGAAGCGCGGCGACGTGCTGGGCCACGAGTTCATGGGCGAGATCGTCGAGCTGGGCTCCGGGGCGCGGGACGGGCTGCGCGTCGGCGACCGGGTGGTCGTCGGCTTCCCCATCGCCTGCGGGGACTGCGCCTCGTGCCAGCGCGGCCTCTACTCCGTCTGCGAGAACTCGAACCCGAACGCGGCCATCGCGGAGACCGCCATGGGCCACACCCCCGCCGGCATCTTCGGCTACTCGCACCTCATGGGCGGGTACGCGGGCGGGCAGGCCGAGTACGTCCGCGTGCCGTACGCCGACGTCGGCGCGCTCAAGATCGAGGACGGCCTCCCGGACGAGCAGGTGCTGTTCCTGTCCGACGTGCTGCCCACCGGTTACATGGCCGCCGAGATGGGCGAGGTGAAGCCCGGTGACGTGGTGGCGATCTGGGGCGCGGGCCCGGTCGGCCAGTTCGCCGCGGTGAGCGCCTTCCTGCTCGGCGCCGAGCAGGTGATCGTCATCGACCGGTTCCCGTACCGGCTACGGATCGCCCGGGACCGGGCCGGCGCGGAGACGATCAACTACGAGGAGACCGACGTCCTGGACACGCTGCGCGAGATGACCGCCGGCCGCGGGCCGGACGTCTGCATCGACGCAGTCGGCATGGAGGGGCACCACCCCTCGGCGGCGCTGCACGCGTACGACCGGGCCAAGCAGGCGGTGAAGGCGGAGACCGACCGGCCGCACGCGCTGCGCGAGGCGATCCTGGCCTGCCGCAACGGCGGCACCGTCTCGGCGATCGGGGCGTACGGCGGGTTCATCGACAAGTTCCCCATGGGATCGTTCATGAACCGGTCGCTGACCCTGCGCTCCGGGCAGGCCCACGTGCAGCGCTACATGCGCCCGCTGCTGGAGCGCATCCACAAGGGTGAGATCGACCCGAGCTTCATCATCACCCACACGATGCAACTGGACGATGCTCCCCACGGCTACGACATCTTCAAGAACAAGCAGGACGACTGCCTGAAGGTGGTGCTCAAGGTCTGAAAATTTCCACCGATCGAGGCGCATCATATTGAAGGTTGTTTGCGGCACCGGCTAGGCTCCGAGGAAGTGATCCACTATCCACCTTGGAGGGGTCGGACCATGCGCAAGCTCATGTCGGCGGTCGGTGCGGGGGCGTTGCTGACGGCGGGACTGTTCGTCGGCGCCGCACCGGCGCAGGCGGCGTCCTGCACCCTGGTGCAGTCCGAGATCTACAACGGGGCCAACCTGATCGCCTGGGCCCGCGGCCTGGAGGGCTGCTCCGGCGACGTCTACTGGGAGATCCAGTCGGGCGACAGCGGCAGCTGGCAGGTCACCGAGAGCGGCACCACGCACTACGACAACCAGGTCGGCAACTACTACGGCGACGTCGACCTGCCGTGCTACCTGCGGGTGTATGCGAAGTTCGGCACGCAGGAGAAGCTCACCCAGCCGGTGCGGAACAACAACTGCGCCGGCTGAGCGGACGGGCCGGGCGGGGGTGTCTCGGCACCCCCGCCCGGCGCGGTCACGGAATGGTGAGGCCGTACGCGGCGAGGATCTCGGTGATCGGCTGGTAGTAGCTGGTGCCCCCGGAGGTGCAGTTGCCGCTGCCGCCGGAGAGGATCCCGATCACCGTGCCGGTGGAGGCCACGTAGAGCGGGCCGCCGCTGTCCCCCGGTTCCGCGCAGATGTTGGTGCGGATCAGCCCGCTCACCGAACCCTCGGCGTAGTTGACCGTCTGGTTCAGGCCGGTGACGAGGCCGCACCGCACGCCGGTGGTGGCGCCGCTGCGGCAGACCGCCTGGCCGACGTACGCGTTGCCGGCGCCGTTGATGGTGACCTGCCCCGGATAGGTGTACACCGCGCTGGGGTGGGCGACCGTGCCGGTGTAGCGGACCACGCCGTAGTCGTTGCCGGGGAAGCTGGTCCCGGTCCGGCTGCCGAGCACCGTGGTGCGGGCGCTGTCGGCGTACCAGGTGCCGGCCAGGTTCGTGCAGTGCCCGGCCGTGACGAAGTAGTAGGTGCTGCCGCTGCGCACGTTCGCGCCGAGTGAGCAGCGGCCGCCGCCACTGTAGATCGCCTGGCCGCCCGCGATCAGGGTACGCAGCCGGCCGGGCTCGTGGCGGAGCACCGCGCCGGCCCGGGCCGCGGTGCGCCGCAGCGCGGCCAGCTCGGCGCCGGTGACCGTGTCGTCGACGGTGAGCGTCATCCGGCCGCCGGCCGGATCGAATCCCCACGCGGTGCCCGCGGTGCGTACCGCGGCGAGCCCGGTGGGCGCGGGGTCGGGGGCGGTGCCGGCCCAGGCGGCGGACGGGGTGCTGGCGAGCAGGGCGGTCAGGGCGAGGACGGCGAGCGATCGGCGCATCCGGGATGCCTCCTCCATCGTCGAGGATCGATGCCTGTCCAGCATCCGCCCCGACCGCCCCCGGTTCAACCCTCCGGTCCGGCCGCCCCACCCACCCGGGCGCCGCCGGGCTCCGGAAGTTTCGGCCCCTCGCGCGGAAGTGGGTCCGCCCTACCGGCAAAAAGCCCCACCAATCGAAGCAGTTAAGTTTTCGAAAGCCTTCCGGTACTCTCGCTCCAAAGATTCGCTTCGATCAACTCACGGTGGCGGGGAACCTTCCCCACCCCGCGCGGCCTCCGGGCGGCCGCGCACGAGCCGACCACCGTGGCGGGCAGTGGTCGGGGCGACCGTCCACACCGAACGGCTAGGAGAGGCTTCAGATGGACAAGGTGCTCGCCCGCGGCAGCGGGAGCGCGGTGGCCCGGTCGCGCCCGCGTACCGCGGTGCTGTCGATGATGGCCGGCGTGGCGGTCGTAGCCGCCACGGTGGCGGCGGCGACCGGCGCCAGCGCCGGCACGACGCTCGGGGCGTCGGCGGCCGAGAAGGGTCGCTACTTCGGCACCGCGGTGGCCGCGAACAAGCTGTCGGACGCCACGTACGTCGGCATCCTGAACCGCGAGTTCAACATGGTCACACCGGAGAACGAGATGAAGTGGGACGCCACCGAGCCGTCCCAGGGCCAGTTCAACTACACCAACGCCGACCGGATCGTCAGTCACGCGCAGGCCAACGGCATGCGGGTCCGCGGCCACGCGCTGGCCTGGCACTCGCAGCAGCCGGGGTGGGCGCAGAACCTGTCCGGCACCGCCCTGCGGCAGGCGATGGTCAACCACATCACCCAGGTCGCCACCCACTACAAGGGCAAGATCTACGCCTGGGACGTGGTGAACGAGGCGTTCGCCGACAGTGGCGGCGGCCGCCGCGACTCCAACCTCCAGCGCACCGGCAACGACTGGATCGAGGTGGCGTTCCGGACCGCCCGGGCCGCCGACCCCGGGGCGAAGCTCTGCTACAACGACTACAACACCGACAACTGGACCTGGGAAAAGACGCAGGCCGTGTACAACATGGTCAAGGACTTCAAGGCACGTGGCGTGCCGATCGACTGCGTCGGCCTCCAGTCGCACTTCAACAGCGGCTCGCCGTACCCGGGCAACTACCGCACCACCCTGCAGAACTTCGCCGCCCTCGGCGTCGACGTGCAGATCACCGAGCTGGACATCGAGGGGTCGGGCACCACCCAGGCCACCACCTACGGCAACGTCGTCAAGGACTGCCTGGCCGTGTCCCGCTGCACCGGCATCACGGTGTGGGGCATCCGGGACACCGACTCCTGGCGGGCCAGCGGCACCCCGCTGCTCTTCGACGGCAACGGCAACAAGAAGCCCGCGTACACGGCGGTGCTCGACGCGCTGAACGCCGGCGGCACCACCCCGCCGCCGACCACCCCGACGACCCCGCCGCCCACCACCAACCCGCCGACCACGCCCCCGCCGTCGGGCAACGCCTGCACCGCGTCGTTCACCACCGACCAGTGGCAGGGCGGCTTCGTCACCACCGTCCGGGTCACCGCCGGAGCCGCACCGCTCAACGGGTGGGCGGTCGGGCTGACGCTGCCGGCCGGCGCGAGCCTGGTCAACACCTGGAACGCCCAGCCGAGCGGCACCAGCGGCGCGCTGACCTTCCGCAACGTCGCCTACAACGGCCAGGTCGGCGCGGGCGGCAGCACCGAGTTCGGTTTCCAGGGTTCGGGCACCGCCCCCTCCGGCGCCCCCACCTGCACCGCGGGCTGACCGACCGGCCCGGCGCGGGTGCGGCCGCGCCGGGCCACCGCCGCCTCCGGCGGCCGGCGTTCAGTCCTCCGGCTCGGGGCCGAGCAGCCGGATCTCCTCGATGTCGATGGCCGCCTGGAGCTGCCGCAGCACCGCGTCGTCGATCTGGTTGCTGTTGCGCAGCCGGGTGACCTCCTGCCGCTTGCGGTCCAGCACGCCGAGCCGCAGCCGCCGGGTCATCTCCCGCTCCTCGTCGGCCTGGTCGCTGCGCGGGGAGCGGACGTCGGCCAGATGGTCCTGGTAGTCGGCGCGGAGCCGGTCGACGGTGTCCGTGTCGGCGCCCAGTTCGGCGGCGACCTGGGGCAGCGCGTCCAGGGCGGCCTCGGTGGCCCGGATCCGGGCCCAGCGCACCTCGTCCTCCCGCTCCCGGTCCCCCATGAGGCGGGCCCAGCTGACCACGGCCGGCAGGGTGGTGCCCTGCACCAGCATGATCAGCACGATCACCACCACGGTGACGAAGATGATCAGGTCGCGCTCGTGCACGGGGGATCCGTCGTGCGCGGTGACCGGCACGGCCAGCGCGGCGGCGAGCGAGACCGCGCCCCGGAACCCGGCCCAGCCGGCGGCGGTGCGGACCCGGGCGTCGAAGCGGCGGGCGCGGCGGGACTCCCGGCGGTCCAGGCCCTGCAACCCGCCCACCGACAGGTGCACCCAGATCATGCGGGTGGCGGTCACCACCAGAACGATCACCACCGCGATGCCGAACGACTCCAGCGGCGAGTGGCTGGTGATGCTGCGCAGCGATCGGGGCACCTGCATGCCCAGCAGCACGAAGAGGCTGCCGTTGATCATGAAGGTGGAGAGGTCCCAGAACGCGTACGCGGTGATCCGGGAGCGGGCCCGGATCACCCGCGGCCCCGCGTAGGAGAGCACCAGACCGGCGACCACGACCCCGAGCACCCCACTGGCGTGCACCGCGTCGGCGAGCAGGAAGGCGACGAACGGGGTGAGGATGCTCAGCCCGCCTTCGCGCATCGGGTCGTCCACGTGCTTGCGGATCAGGACGACCACACCACCGACCAGCAGGCCGGAGAGGACCCCGCCGAGCGCCTTGCCGACGAACTGGCCACTCAGCTCGAGCGCGTTGGGCACCGCCCCGCCGGCGATCACCCCGACGGTCACCGCGAAGAGGACCAGCGCCGTGCCGTCGTTGACGAGGCTCTCCGCGCGCAACGTGGTGAGGATGCCGCGCGGCATCCGCTTGGCCAGGCCGGCCACGGCGGCGGCGTCGGTGGGCGCGAGCACCGCGCCGAGCACCCAGGCGGCGGCGGGCTCGACGCCGAGCCCCTGCGCCACGTACGCCACGGCGACCATCGTGAGGATCACCAGCGCCACGGCGAGCAGGGAGATCACCAGCAGGTTGGCCCGGATCTCGCGGAGGCTGACGACCAGGCTCTCCCGGTAGAGGATGGCCGGGAGGAAGAGCAGCAGCACCACCTCGGGTTCGAGGATCACGTTGTCGAACGGCGGCAGCAGCCCGAGCCCCGCCCCCATGGCGATGAGCAGCACGGGCGGCGCGACGCTGTACCGGCCGCCGATGGTGGTGCCGACGAGCACGGTGGCGCCGAGCACCGTGATCAGCACGAGTGCGCTCACGCCGTACCCCCGTCACCGTCCGCCGGATCCCACGGTGCCCCACGGTCGGGCCGCGGCGGGGTGGAACGGCCGATCGCTACTCGAAGCGGGACGGGTCGCCGGCGCCGCGGCGCAGGATCTCCGGTTCCGGCCCGGACAGGTCGACCACCGTGGTCGGCTCCAGGCCGCAGTCCCCCGCGTCGACCACGGCGTCGACCAGGTGGTCGAGCCGTTCCTTGATCTCCCACCCCTGGGTCAGCGGCTCCTCCTCGCCGGGGAGGAGCAGGGTGCTGGACAGCAGCGGCTCGCCGAGTTCGGCCAGCAGCGCCTGGGTCACCGTGTGCTTCGGTACGCGGACACCGACGGCCCGCCGCCGCGGGTCCTGGAGACGCCGGGGCACCTCGGGGGTGGCCGGCAGGATGAACGTGTAGCTGCCCGGGATGGCGGCCTTGACCTGGCGGAAGACCGCGTTGCTGAGCTTGACGAACTGGCCCAGCTGGGCGAAGTCGCGGCACACCAGGGTGAACGGGTGCCGCTCGTCGAGCCGGCGGATGTCCCGGATCCGCTCGACCCCGGCGCGGTTGCCGAGCCGGCACCCCAGCGCGTAGCAGGAGTCGGTCGGATAGGCGATCAGGCCGTCGGCGCGCAGGAGGTCCACCACCTGCCGGAGCACCCGGGGCTGGGGATTGTCGGGATGCAGGTCGTAGTACCTCGCCACGTCGGTCAGCCTAAGCCGCGGGCCCCCGTGGGAGCGAGCGGAGAAAGATCGGCGTGACCAGGTTTGGCGTACGGGCGTTCTGGAAACAGAGGGGCGGCTCGAAGAGGGGGGACCTGACCATGTCCGAAACCAGCACAGACCGTGCCGACCGTCCGGCCGAGGTGACCGATCCGCTGCTGTGGGGCCTGTCCGCGGCGGTCGCCGACGCCCACCAGCCCGACGACGACCAGGTGTGCGTCAGCCCGAGCTGCGCCGGCGCGGCCTGGCCGTGCGCCGCCTGGAACAACGCCCAGGAGGGGCTGCGGGCCGCCCGGAGCCTTCCCCCCGCCCCACCGGCCGAGGCGCCGACCCCGGAGCAGGGCGACGCCACGGTCGCGGGGCCCGGCCGGGACGACCCGTTGACCGGATGGTCAACGGCCCTGGTGCCGGCCGGCCGCGCGGAGCGGCTCGCCGTCACCGCCGCCTGACGGGTCTCCTCCGCGGCGGCCCACCCCGCGGCGGGCCAGCGGAAACGGCCACCGGCCGCCCAGAACGGCCCGTACCGTCGAGGTGAGTCGGCCCGCGCGCCAGCGACGCGCCCGTCGCCGACCTGCCCGAGCGGCACACCGGCACGGGTTCGCCGCGCCGCGTGCCGGCCGCACCCGGAGGTGAGCCCGTGGCGCCCGTCCCGGCGGTCTGCACGCTCGGCGTGGAAGAGGAGTACCTGCTCCTGGACCCGGTGACCGGGCAGAGCCTGCCCGTGGCGGATCGGGTGCTCGCCGCGCTCTCCGGCCCGAGCCGCGAGCAGAGCCGGCAGGAGTTCCGGCACAGCATGGTCGAGATGGTGACCCCGATCTGCACCGACCTGGCCGAACTGCGGGGACACCTCGTGATGCTGCGCCGGGCCGCGGCCGAGGCGGCCGAGGCGGCGGGGGCACGGCTGGTGGCCGTCGCGGCGACGCCCGTGTGCGAGCCGCACCGCTCGGTGCCGGACAAGGACCGCTACCGGGCCATGTCGCACCGGTTCGGGCCGGTGGCGCACGACCCGGCGGTCTGCGGCTGTCACGTCCACGTCGGGGTGCCGGACCGGGAACTCGCCGTGCAGGTCTGCAACCACCTGCGGCCCTGGCTGCCGGTGGTGCAGGCGCTCACCGCCAACTCCCCCCTGCACGACGGGCGGGACACCGGGCACGCGAGCTGGCGCGCCATCCAGTTCGACCGCTGGCCGAGCGTCGGGCCGACCCCGCACTTCGAGTCCGCCGCCGACTACGACCGGACCGTCCGCGACCTCGTCGACGCCGGCATCATGCTGGACCCGCAGATGGTCTACTGGTACGCCCGCCCGTCCGTCGCCTACCCCACGGTGGAGATCCGGGTGGGCGACGTCTGCCCGACCGTGGACGACACGGTGCTGGTCGCCGGCGTGCTGCGGGCGCTGGTCGCCACGGCGTCCGAGGACGTACGGGCCGGCCGGCCCGCGCCGCGGATCCGGGACTGCCTGGTGGCCGCGGCGCACTGGCGCGCCGCGCACGACGGGGTGGACGGTGACCTGGTCGACCTGCGCGCGGGCGGGTCGCGGCCGGCCTGGGATCTGATCGACGAGATGATCGCCACCGTGAGCCCCGCGCTGGCCGACTACGGCGACCTGGACCTGGTGCGTCGCCAGCTCGACCGGCTGCGCCGCGAGGGCAACGGGGCGACGCGGCAGCGGCGGATCCTGGCCGGCACCGACGGGGACGTCCGGGCGGTCCTGGACGAGTTGGCCGCGCGCACCCTCGACGCCTGAGCGGCGGGTCTCAGACGGGCGGGATCCCCGACCGCCCGATCCGGGCCAGGTCGGGTTCCCCGTCGACCGTCCGGCTCGGCGGCGTCCCGGTCGGCTCGGCCGGCTCGGGCCCCTCCTCGATCTCCGCGCCGCCGATCTCGCGCATCATGTCCGCGACGACGGCGAGCGCGGTCGCCTTGTCGGGGTACTGCCGCCCGGTGGCAATGACCTGGCCGTCTTCGGCCAGCAGGGTGAACCCGTAGGTGCCGGTGTCGGAGGCGGCGATGAGGAACTTCATCCCCGCCCCTTACCCGGGCGGCGCGCGGCGACACTCCGGGCGGCCGCGGGGCTGGTCAGGCGGCTCTGGATCACCGCGTCCGGCCCGTTCAGGGTGATCGAGAGAGCGCTCTCTTTCGTCACGAGACATTGACGAGCGCGTAACCGGAACCTAACCTCGCTCCTCAAGAGAGCGCTCTCACGGCGGGCCGCACCCCGCACCCCCCACCTCCCTCATCGTGAAGGGAACCCCTCCCATGACACTCTCCCTCCGGGCCTTCTCGCCCGGCGACCCTCCACCGGCGAGCCCTGCCCGGCGTCCGGCCGGCCGGCGCGTGCTCGTCCTCGCCGCCGCGTCCGTCCTCGTGGCCGGGCTCGGTGTCGTGGTGGCGGGCGGCGGCACCGCCACCGCCGGCACGGTCGGCGCGGGCAGCTACACCGAGACGCTGCCGCCCGGCGCCGTCCTGCCGAAGGGTTGCGGCGACATCAGCACCAACCCGCGCCTCTTCACCACCGCGGACGCCCCGAAGGGGGCGATCCCCACCAACGACTGGTGGTCGTCGCTGATCTGGAAGCGCAACAACTGCGCCACCAGCGAGAACATGCAGGCCCACCCGCTGGCGTACCACGCGGAGAACGACGGGCTCGGGCTGTCGTACACCACCACGCCGGCGATCAGCGGCAGCGCCACCGGGGTCGGCGAGTACCACTTCCCGTACACCGAGGACGTCCGGGTCGGTATGGCCGGTCTCGCCGCGCCGGTGGTCAAGGCCGCCGACTGGACGGACTGGACGGTCACCGCCGACTGGAGCGACGGGACGCGCACCATGCGCGCCACCATCGGGCACGGCCTGCCGTTCAGCTACTACACGGTCAGCGGCGGCGGCGCGCAGCTCACCGCCGCGGTGACGCCCACCGTGTGGACCAACTCCGGCTCGACCATCGGCTTCACGGTCCACGGCCACGACTACGTCGCGTACGCCCCGACCGGTGCGACCTGGAGCGTCAGCGGTGCCCGCATCAGCTCCACCCTGGCCGGCAGGAACTACTTCTCGGTCGCGGTGCTCCCCGGGAACGCCGACCGGGCCGCCCTCGCCACCGAGTTCGGCCGGTACGCCCACGCGCACGTCACCGGCACGAAGATGAGCTACGCCTACGACCCGGCGACCGGCACGGTCCGCACCACCTACGCCGTCACCACCACCCCGCGCGAGGGCACCGAGACGAAGACTGTCGTGGCGCTCTACCCGCACCAGTGGCGCAGCCTGACCGGCGCCACCCCGATCACCCCGGCGTACGTCTCGGCGCGCGGCGCGATGCGGGTCCTCACCGGCGTCTCGTCCTTCACCACGAGCATGCGGTTCACGGGGGTGCTGCCCGAGGTGCCGGCGGTCGGCGACTCGTCCGGCGCGGACCTGAGCACGGTCACCGGCTACCTCAACGCCGAACTGGCCAACCCGGAGGGGATCAGCGGCAAGGACACCTACTGGGCCGGCAAGGGCCTCGGGCGGGCCGCCCGGATCGCCGAGATCGCCGATCAGCTCGGCCTCACCACGGTCCGCGACGCGGCGGTCGCCGCCATGAAGGCCCGGCTGACCAACTGGCTCACCGCCGGCTCCGGTGAGACCGGCCAGCTGTTCCACTACGACCGCAACTGGGGCACGCTGATCGGCTACCCCGCCTCGTACGGCTCGGACGAGGACCTGAACGACCACCACTTCCACTACGGCTACTTCGTCGCCGCCGCCGCCACCGTCGCCAAGTTCGACCCGGCCTGGGCCGACGACACCCGCTACGGCGGCATGGTGGACCTGCTCATCCGCGACGCCAACAACTACGACCGCGCCGACAGCCGCTTCCCCTACCTGCGCGACTTCGACATCTACGCCGGCCACGACTGGGCCTCCGGCCTCGCACCCTTCTTCGCCGGCAACAACCAGGAGTCCTCCTCGGAGGGGATGAACTTCGCCAACGCCCTCATCCAGTGGGGACAGGCGACCGGTGACACCGCCGTCCGCGACGCCGGGGTCTTCATCTGGACCACCCAGGCCGCGGCGATCGCCGAATACTGGTTCGACGTGCACGACGAGAACTTCCCGTCCGCCTTCGGCCACAAGACGGTCGGCATGGTGTGGGGCGACGGCGCGGCGTACTCCACCTGGTTCTCGGCGGCGCCCGAGATGATCCAGGGCATCAACATGCTGCCGATCACCGGCGGCCACCTCTACCTCGGCGACGACCCCGCCTACGTGAAGGCCAACTACAACGAGCTGGTCACCAACAAGGGCGGGCCGCCGACGGTGTGGCAGGACATCCTCTGGGAGTTCCTGGCCCTCGGCGACGGCGATCAGGCGCTGCAGAACCTTCGGGCCAACAGCACGTTCGCCGGCGAAGAGGGAGAGAGCAGGGCGCACACCTTCCACTGGATCCGCAATCTGGCCGCACTGGGCAACGTGGACCCGACGGTCACCGCGAACCACCCGCTGGCCAAGGTCTTCAAGAAGGGCACCGCCCGTACGTACGTGGCGTCGAACATCACCGCCCAGCCGTTGACGGTGAGCTTCTCCGACGGCACGACGTTGACCGTCCCGGCCGGCCGGACGGCCACCTCGGGCGCGCTGACCTGGAGCGGAGGCAACGCCACCGGCGGCGTGGTCGTCCCCACCGGACCGCCGCCGACCCCGACGGACCCGCCCACCCCCACGCCGAGCAGCCCGTCGCCGACCAGCCCGAGCCCGACCACTCCGCCCCCGTCGTTCAACCCGACCCGGTACCTGCTCGCGGCCGGAGCGCTCGGGGGCACGGCCGGCGCGGCCGGCACGGTGTCGGTGGCCGCGGCGAACGGCAACCACGACGGCACCCCGGCCAACCCGCAGGTGTTCACGGCCACCGGGCTGACGGGCGCGTACAACGGCGGGTCGACGGTGTTCGACCTGGCCGTGGACGCGGGCACCGCGGTCGGCAACGGCGTACAGGCCCGGGTCTCGTACGACCTGACCGGCGACGGCACCGCCGACCGGGTGGAGACCTACGCCTACTACGCCACCGACCCGGTGACCGGGGTCGAGCACTACCGGCAGACCCAGGGCCTGAAGTCGGCCACCGGGACGCTCGGCGACCTCGTCGACGGCAGCGTCAAGGTCGAGGTCTGGAACGCCATCGGCAGCGGGGCCACCACGCTGGGCGTCGGGAACTCCTCCCAGCTCGTGCTCCCGTACACCGCCACCGGCCCGACCCCGTCGCCCGGCGATCCGCCGACCGGCTTCGCGGCGGACCGGTACCTGGCCGGTCAGACACTGACCGCCGCGGCCGGCGCCGCGGCCGGCGCGCCGGTGCCCGCGGCCGGCGGCTCCTGGGTGGGCAGCCCGCACAACCCGCTGGTCTTCATCGCCACCGGCCTCACCGCCCGGTACGCCGGCGGCCAGACCCGCTTCGACCTGTTCCTCGACGCCGGTACCACCGTCGGAAACGGCACCCAGGTCCGGGTCTCCTACGACCTGACCGGCGACGGCAGCGTCGAGCGGGTGGAGACGTACCAGTACTTCGCCACCGACCCGGTCACCGGCTGGGAGCACTACACCGAGGCCCGCGGCCTGTACGCGGGCGTGGGCACGCTCGGTGACCTGGCGGGCGGGACGGTGAAGGTCGAGGTGTGGAACGCCATCGGCAGCGGCAGCACCACACTGGGCACCGGCAACCGCTCGAAACTCACCCTGCCGTACACCGCCTGACGGCGACCGGCGGTGCCCCGGCCCACCGAGGCCGGGGCGCCGCCTCACTCCCAGCGGGTGGCCGTCGCGGCGAACAGCTCCGGGTCGCTGGCCACCGGGATCACGCAGAGCAGGTGGCCGCCCGGCGCCCGCAGCACGTGGCAGTCGAGCCAGCGGGAAACCGGGGTGGCGCCGAGGCCGACCAGCCGGTCCACCTCGGCAGCCACGTCGTCGGTCTCGATGTCCAGGTGGTGGCGGGGCGCGTCGTCCACCGACTGCACGGCGGTGATCAGACCGGGCACCACGTCCACCAGGTCGGTGAACTGCGGCTCGGCCGGGTCGGTGCGGGCCGGCGCGCCGAGCGCGGCGGACCAGAACGCGGTCGCCGGCGCGGCGGCGTCGCGGGGCGCGTCGAGGATCAGGGCGTACAGGCGGGAGCGGTGCATCCGCCGAGCCTAACGACGATCGGCGTCGATGGCAGGCTCAGGCCGACGGGGTGACCGCCCGCAGCCAGGCCTGGGCGATCAGCGCGTGGCCGAACGGGGTGGGGTGCACCCCGTCGCGGGCCCAGACGCGACCGTCCACACCGGCGGCCTGGAACAGCTCGTCCACCGCCACCAGCGTCGCGCCGAACTCGGCAGCCAGCTCGCGGACCACCGCGACCTTCGGGTCGAGGTCCTCCCGCCACGCGTGCTGCGCGTCGTCCAGCGGGACGACGAAGGGCTCGACGAGGACGAGTCGGGCGCCCAGCGGCCGGGTGGACTCCAGCACGTGCCGGTAGTCGCGGCCGAAGTCGGCGGCGCTCGTCGGGTCGTCGCGGGTGTAGCGCCGCCAGGTGTCGTTGATGCCGATCAGCACCGACACCACCTGCGGGGCGAGGGCCAGGCAGTCGGTCTCCCAGCGGGCCCGCAGGTCGCGTACGCGGTCGCCGCTGATCCCCCGGTTCAGGAAGGTGGCCCCGTGGCGGGGGTGGCGGGCGGTGAACCAGGCGGAGGCCATCATGGCGTAGCCGGTGCCGAGATCGTCACCGGACCGGTCCCGGCCGGCGTCGGTGATGCTGTCGCCGATGAAGAGCACCCGGCCGCCCTGCGGCACCTCCACCGTCATCCGCCCGTCCCCTTCCCGCGCCCCGGCCTTTCCATGATCATGCCGTAGGCCGATCGCCGCGCTTCCGGCGGCCGACCGCCGGAAAAAATCCGCCGTCCGGCTGTTGCGTTTCGCGGCCGGGGACCGATCACACATCCGTGGCAGCGCGACAACCGAAGTGTGAAAACCTCACCAAGTTGCCCTGCAACGTTGCAATCGGCGCACAAGCGATGGTTGACTGCTGCACCATGCCAGAGCCGAAGATCACGGACAGGCCGGTTCTTTCGTGAGAAGCACGGACATGAGCCGGCGGCGGACGACCTGGCGGCAGCGGGCGGCCCGCTGGCTGGATCCCACCGTCGCCCGCTGGGACGTCGTGCCGCCGGAGACCCCCGAACCCCCGCCGCGGGAGGAACCCGGGTCCGGCCCGTGGCCCGCCATCTGCGACCAGTTCGCCCTGCGGATCCTCGCCGCGGCGTACCAGATGGGCAGTCACCTGGAGGCCGTGGAGGCCGACGAGCAGGACCCCGACCGCCTGGAGCGGCTCTACCGCATCGACCACGCGAACACCCGGATCCGGCGGCACGCCGAGAACCTCCAGGTGCTGCTGGGCCGCCGGGTCGAGGACGCGGACCCGCAGACCGTCCCCCTCGTCGACGTGGTCCGCGCCGCCGCCTCCGCGGTCGAGCACTACCCGCGCATCCGGGTGGGCCACGTGGTCGAGCTGGCGGTGGTCGAGTTCGCGGCCGACGACGTGATCCGCGTGCTCACCGAGCTGCTCGACAACGCCACCCGGTTCTCCCCGCCCACCGCGGCCGTGACCGTGTCGGCGTTCGTCACCGAGGACGGCGGCGTCCTGCTGCGGATCGAGGACGCCGGGGTGGGCCTGCACCCCGACCACCTCGCGCAGCTCAACGCGCTGCTCAGCGGCCGGCCGGCCACCCCGGTCACCCTCGACCCCGCGGCCCACCTCGGGCTCGCCGTGGTGGCCCACCTGGCCGTCGCCCACCAGCTGCGGGTCGCCCTCACCACCCGGCCCCCCGGCGGGACCACCGCGACCGTCGCCGTCCCCGGCGCGCTGCTCTGCGAGATCCCGGCCCCGGAACCGGCCGCCGCCGCGCCCGCGCCGCCGCCGGCCTGGCCGCCCGCCCGCCGCGGGACCGACCCCTGGAGTACGCCGATGGCCGCGCCCCGCGACGGCGCCAACACGCCGACCCTCCGGCTGACCACCCTCGACGGCCCGGCCGGCGACGCGCCGGACACCCCCGGGCTGCCCCGGCGGGTGCCCGGGAGCGTCCGCGACCAGGTCCCGGCGCCCCGAACCCCGGCCGACCCCGGCGCGGGCTCCCCGCCCGAGGACTGGCCGGACGAGACGGCGGCCTTCGCGGCCGGCGTCAGCGACGCCCGCACCCCCACCTACCGAGAAGGACGGCAGTGATGACCCACGCGTACCCGGGAAGCGGCACGAGCAACGGGCTGCCCGACTGCGCCTGGCTGATCCGGCAGTTCGTCGAGGACGTGCCCGGGGTCAACCACGCGATGCTGGTGTCGCTGGACGGCCTGCAACTCGCCGCCTCGCGCGGCGTCGGCCGCGACCTGGGCGACCAGCTCGCCGCGCTGACCGCCGGCCTGCTCAGCATGGCCGACCGCAGCGCCGCCCTGCTGGAGCTGGGCTCCGCCGAGTACCTGACCGTCCGGCTGCCCCGCGGGCACCTGCTGTTCATGCGGGTGGGCGAGTCCGCGGGCCTGGCGGTGGCCGCCGCGCCGGGCTGCGACCTGCGGGTCGTGTCGTACCGGATGACGCAGTTCGTGGGCGCCGTGTGGCACGCCCTCACGCCGGCCGTGCGGCACGAGCTGCACCGGATGACCGCCGCACAGGCCCGCTGACCGGCCGGAGGACGAGGATCATGCCGCTGAGGTACTGGAAGGTCCGGCCGTACGTGCTGACCGCCGGCCGCACCCGCACCCGGCAGCCGCTGCTGGTGCACACCCTGGTGTCGGTTCCCTACTACGACGCCGTCTTCGCCGCCGGGCTGCTGCCCGAGGCCCGCTCGCTGTACGAGCACGCCCGCCGGGCGGCGCGCTCGGTGGCCGAACTCTCCGCGGTGTGCGGGATCTCCCTGGGGGTCACCCGGGTCGTCGTCGACGACCTGGCCGCCACCGACCGGCTGCTGGTCCACAGCGACCACGACAACGTCGACTTCCGCCTCCTGGAGAGACTGCGCGATGGCCTCCGCAAACTCGCCTGACAACCCGCTGCTGACCTCGGCGAAGATCGTCATCGCGGGCGGCTTCGGGGTCGGCAAGACCACCTGCGTCGGGTCGATCTCGGAGATCCCGCCGGTCAACACCGAGGCGTGGATGACTGCGGCCAGCGAGACCGTGGACCGGCTCGACCCCGGCATCGACAAGACGACCACCACGGTGGCCATGGACTTCGGCCGGCTCACCATCGGCCCCGACCTGGTGCTCTACCTGTTCGGCACGCCGGGACAGCCCCGGTTCTGGCCGATGTGGGACGACCTGTGCCGGGGCGCCGTCGGCGCGCTGGTGCTCGCCGACACCCGCGACCTGGCGGCCTCGTTCCCGGCGGTCAACTACTTCGAGCAGGACAGCGACGTGCCCTTCGTGGTCTGCGTGAACCTCTTCGACGGGATGCTGCAGCACCCACTCGACGACGTCCGCGCCGCGCTCGCGCTGCCGGCCCACGTACCCCTCACCGCGTGCGACGCCCGCGACCCCTCGTCGGTGGCGCGGGCGCTGCTCACGGTCGTGGAACACGCCATGTCCCGCACCCCCCGGCCCACCGCGGGCGCGCTCGCGGCGCGGTAGCACAACCCTGGAGGAACCATGCGCAGAATCCTGATCGTCGGGGCCGGACAGTCCGGGCTCCAGCTCGCCCTGACCCTGCAGGCCGAGGGGTACGACGTCACGGTGATGTCGGCCCGCACGCCCGACGAGATCCGCCGGGGCTGGGTGATGAGCACCCAGGCCATGTTCGGCCCCGCGCTCGCCACCGAACGCCGGTACGGGCTGGACCGGTGGCAGGACCGGGCACCCCGGATCGAGGGGCTGCACGTCTCGCTCTCCGCGCCGCCCGGCGAGCGGGCGCTGCGCATCGCGTGCCCGCTCGACGAGCCGGCGCAGAGCACCGACCAGCGGATCAAGATGGCCGACTGGCTGGAGCTGTTCGAGCAGCGTGGCGGGACGGTGCTCTACCAGACGGTGACCACCAGCGACCTGGACGGCCTGGCCCGGCTCGGCCGCTACGACCTGACCGTGGTGGCCGCCGGCAAGGGAGACCTGGTGGGCGTCTTCGACCGCGACCCGGCCCGCTCGGTGTACGACGCGCCGCAGCGCGGGCTGGCCGTGGCGTACGTGCACGGGATGACTCCGGACCCGCTGCTGCCCGTGCCGCACGTCAGCTTCAACGCGGTGCCCGGGCTGGGCGAGCTGTTCGTCATCCCCGCCCTGACCCACTCCGGTCCCTGCGAGATCCTGTTCTGGGAGGCGGTGCCCGGTGGGCCGCTGGATCTGTGGACCGAGCGGCGCGACCCGGCCGAGCACCTGAAGCTCACCCTCGACCTCATCCACCGCTACACCCCGTGGATCTACGAGCGGTGCGCCGAGGTGGAGCTGACCGACGGGCGGGCCACCCTGTCCGGGCGGTACACGCCGACGGTCCGGCACCCGGTGGCGGAACTGCCCTCGGGGGGGCTGGTGCTCGGCATGGCCGACGTGGTGGTGGCCAACGACCCGATCACCGGCCAGGGCAGCAACACCGCCGCCAAGTGCGCCGACGCGTACCTGGGCGCCATCCTGGAGCACGGCGACCGGCCCTTCGACCGGGACTGGATGACGCGGACCTTCGAGCGCTTCTGGACCGCGACCGGAGAGGCCGTCACTGGCTGGACGAACGCCATGCTGCAACCGCTGCCGCCGCACGTGCAGCAGATCCTCGGTGCGGCCGCCGGCAACCCGGTGGTGGCCCGCCGGTTCGCCAACGGGTTCGGCGACCCGAACGACTTCCGGGACTGGTTCCTGACCCCGGACGCGGCCGAGCGCTACCTGGCCTCGGTCGCCGGCTGACCGTCCGGCGGCCGGGAGCCGCCGCCCTCCGGGTGGCTCCCGGCCGCCGCGGCTTCGCGGGACGGGTGTCGATGGCCGGTCAGGCGGTCACGTGGGCGCTGTCGCCGGCCGTGGCGGCGAACGACGTGCCGCTGACCATCCGCGCGCCGTCCGAGGCGAGGAACACCACCAGCGGTGCGACATCCTCCGGCTGGACCCACGGCACACCCAGCGGGGTCTTCGCCCGCAGCGCCTCGACCGCGCTCCGCTCGTCGGCGGCCGGATCCCCGGACGGCGTCTTCCCGCCCTCGACGACGGCCTGCGCGTAGCGGTCCTCGTGCCGGGTCAGGGCCGTGTCGACCAGGCCGGGGATCACCGCCTTCACCGTGATCCCGTGCGCGCCCAGCTCCAGCGCCGCCGACTTGACGAGCCCGATGAGCCCCCACTTCGACGCCGAGTAGGCCGCGCCGTTCTTCGTGCCGTGCTGGCCCTGGGTGGACGAGGTCACCACGATCCGCCCGCCGCCGCGGCGGACCAGCAGCGGGGCGAACACCCGCAGCACGTTCGCGGTGCCGGTGAGGTTGACATCGATCTGGTCGTGCCAGTCCGGGTCGGCCATCTCGAGCAGGGGCTTGAACGCCTGGATGCCGGCGTTGGCGAAGAGCACGTCCACGCCGCCGTACTCGCGCTCGACCGCCGCGGCCACCGCGCGCACCGCCCCGATGTCACGCTGGTCGGCGACGTGTGCGGACCAGCGCACACCAGCGCCGGTGACGCGCCGGCCGGTCTCGGCAAGGTCGTCCGGAGTGGCCGGCGGGAAGTCGAGGATCGGGCTCACCGGCCCGGCCACGTCGACCCCGGCCACGTCCGCGCCCGCCTCGGCGAGCGCCACGGCGGCGGCCCGGCCGATCCCGCGCGCCGCGCCGGTCACCACGGCGACCCGCCCGGACAGCGGTCGTGCCGACGGCGCTGCGGACATCGGACCACCCCCCGTTCCGCCGCCCGTCGACGGCGTCCTCTCGCACCGTAGACCGGTCCGGCCGCGCCCCGCCCGGGGATCGCCACCGCCGGGTCCTGCAGATCTTGGCGACTTACCGTTTGCTTCGAACGGGAAGTCTCCAAGATCTGCGGCGGTTGGCGGCCGGGTGGGTCAGAGGGTGCGGGTCAGGTCCGTCAGGATGTCGGCGGCCGGGGCGTCCCGGCCGCCTCGCCAGCCGGTGCCGGCCCACAGGTGCAGCCGGTCGGCGTCCCCGGCCGCGGCCGCGGCGACGCGCCGCGGCCGGGTCAGATGGTGCAGCGCGGGGTAGCCGAGCGGGGCGGCCGCCTCGTTACGGTCGATGAATTCGTTGCGCAGCCCGCGCGCCGGGCGGCCGGTGAAGGCTCGGGTGACCACGGTCCGGTCCCGCCGCGGGTCGGCCAGCGCGTCCCGGTGGGTGCGGCCGGTGCCGGCCTCGCCGGCCCGCAGCAGCAGCGTGCCGACCAGCACGCCGGTGGCGCCGGCGGCCAGCGCCGCCCGGACGTCCCCGGGACCGCCGATCCCGCCGGCCCCGAGCACGGGCAGCCCGGTGCCGCCGGCCACCAGCGCGACCAGGTCGGGTAGCGGGCGCGGCGGCGGCGGGGCGTCCGGGGTGAAGGTGCCCAGGTGCCCGCCGGCCGCGCCGCTCTGCGCGACCAGCCCGTCCACCCCGCGGCCGGCCGCGGCCGCCGCCTCGGCGGGGTCGGTCACCGTGACCAGCACCCGGGTTCCGGCCCGCTGCAGCTGCCGGACCACCGGCTCGGGCGGCAGGCCGAACGTGAAGCTGACCACCGGCACGGGGTCGGCGAGCAGGAGGTCGAGCTTCGCCGGCCAGTGGTCGTCGTCCTCGGTGCGCGCGGCGGCCGCCAGGTCGAGGCCGTAGGGCGTGCCCTCGGCGGCGATCCGGGTCGCGTAGCGGCGGAACTCCGCCTCGGCCACAGGCACCGGCGTGGGCACGAAGACGTTCACCCCGAACGGCCGCCCGGCGGCCCGCAGCTCGGCGATCTCCCCCGCGACCGCCTCCGGCGTCTTGTAGCCGGCGGCCAGGAACGCGAACGCCCCGGCCGCGCCGACCGCCGTCGCCAGCCCCGTGGTGGTCGGCCCGCCGGCCATCGGCGCCGCGACCACCGGCAGGTCCACCCCGAGCAGTTCCCGTATCGCGTCCACGGCCCCAGTCTGCCCGCCCACCGACCGCCACACCCCCGGGCCCTCCGTCAGGCCGGGAGGCGCTCGCGAAGCCAGGACGGCTCGGGGTTCACCACGGCCTCGCCGGGCAGCACCACCGTCGGGACGGTCTCGTCGCCGCCGGTGACCGCCCGCACCGCCGCCGCCCCGTCCGGGTCGCGCCAGATGTTCACCCAGTACGCGCGCCCGGCGCGGTGACCGAGCCGCAGCCGCAGGCGCAGGCAGTAGCGGCAGCCGGGCCGCCAGTAGATCACCGGGCGGCCGTCGCGCGCGCTGCGCTCCCGCGCCTCGGCGGCGGTCAGCGACCGCGGGAACACCAGCGGCGAGAAGAGCGCCGCCAGCACCCCGAAGACCAGCAGCTCGACGACACCCACCACCGGGCTGTACGCCCGGACCGCGACGACCACCCCGAGCACCAGCATCAGGCCGGCCATCCACCAACTACGCAGCACGTCGCGGGATGCTACCCGCCCCGGTCACGCGGTCGCGTCGGCCAGCAGTTCGAGCAGGTGGCGGTACGGCTGCCCGGTGGCCCGGGCCATGCCGATCTCGCAGGTGCGGTTCACCGAGGCGTACCCGTCGAAGGGGCGGCCGGCGACGGCCGCGGCCTCGGCGCGGGTGGCCGACGCGGTCAGCTCCGGATGCAGCAGGCCCCGGTCGCCCGCGAACCCGCAGCACTGCCAGCCCTCGGGCACCACCACCTCGTCGGCGACCGCGCGGGCCACGGCGAGCAGCGCGTCGTCCAGCCCGAGCCGGGTGGACGAGCAGGTGGGGTGCAGCGCGAGGGAGCCGAGCCGGCGGCGCACGGTGAGCCGGGGCAGCAGCTCGGTGGCCGCGTACGCGACGGCGTCGACCACCCGCAGGTCGCCGGCGTCGGCGAGCAGCTTCGCGAAGCCCTCGGTGCAGGAGGCGGCGTCGCTGACCACGGGCAGCGCGCCGTCGCGGCTGGCCGCCCGCAGCGCCGGCGGCACCCGGTCCCGCACCGCCTCGTAGCCGGCCGTGAGGCCCTTCGAGGACCAGGGCGTGCCGCAGCACATGCTGCCGATGCCGTCGGGCACGAGCAGGCGCACGCCGGCCCGGTCGGCGAGGGTGAGCAGGGCGGCGGACACGCCGGACCCGCCCTGCGCCGGGGCGAACAGGGTGCCGAGGCAGGACGGCACGAAGACGGCGTCCGGCTCGTCGGACGGGTGGGGTCGGCGCGGCCGGCCGCCCCGGGGCAGGTCGCGTCGCCACTGCGGCACGCGTTCGGGGCCGAGGACGGCGCGGGCGGCCCGGGTGGCCGCCTCGGGCAGCGCGGGCGGCAGCGCGCCGGCCAGGTCCAGCCCGCGGGACATGCCCCGCGTGGTGGCGCCCCAGCGGCGTGCGGCGCCCCGCCAGCCGGCCTGCGCGACCCCGCCGTTGCGGTCGGCCCGCAGCCGCTTCACCAGGTCGCCGGTGTTGATGAGGACCGGGCAGGCGGTGGCGCACATGCCGTCCACGGCGCAGGTGTCCACCGCGTCGTAGTCGTAGGCGCGTTCCAGTTCCTCGGCGAGGGCCGGGTCGCCGGCGGCGCGGGCGGCGGCGATCTCCCGGCGCAGCACGATCCGCTGCCGGGGCGTGGTGGTCAGGTCGCGGCTCGGGCAGACCGGCTCGCAGTAGCCGCACTCGACGCAGCGGTCCACCTCCTCCTCCACGGTGGGCACCGTCTTCAGGTGCCGCATGTGGACGTCCGGGTCGTCGCTGAGCAGCACGCCCGGGTTGAGCACGCCGTCCGGGTCGCAGAGCGTCTTGACCTCGCGCATCACCGCGTACAGCTCGTCGCCGAACTGGCGGCGCACGTAGGGGGCCATCACCCGGCCGGTGCCGTGCTCCGCCTTCAGTGTGCCGCCGTGGCCGAGGACCAGGTCGACCATCTCCTCGGTGAAGTCGGCGTAGCGCGCCGGGGCGGCGCCGCCGGCGAACCGCTCGTTGAGCATGAAGTGCAGGTTGCCGTCCTTGGCGTGACCGAAGATGACGCTCTCCTCGTACCGGTGCCGGTCGAAGAGGTCGGCGAGCGCGGCGCAGGTGCCGGCCAGGGCGTCGACCGGGACGGCGATGTCCTCCAGCAGGGCGGTGGTGCCGGACGGGCGGGCGCCGGCCACGGCCGCGTACAGGCCCTTGCGGATGTGCCAGAGCGCGGCCCGGGCGGCGGCCTCGCCGCTGAGCCGGGCCGGGGTGGTCAGCGGCAGGCCGGCCAGCACCGGCCGGGCGGTGGCGACGCGCTCGGCCAGCGCCTCCGGGTCGGACTCCTGCCACTCCACCAGCAGCGCCGCGTGGTCGCGGACGGCCAGGCCGCGCAGCGCGGCGTCCGCCCGCGGGTCCCGCTGGGCGACCCGCAGGGCGGCCGCGTCGAGCAGCTCGATCGCCGCCGGCCCGGCGGCCACCAGCGCCGGCATGGCGGCCATCGCCGCGCCCAGGGTGTCGAAGACCAGCAGGCCGGTCGCGGCGTGCCGGTGCACGGGTACGGTGCGGAAGGTCGCCGCCGCGACGAAGGCGAGCGTGCCCTCGCTGCCCACCACGAGCCGGGTCAGCAGGTCGGCGGGGTCGTCGTGATCGAGGAAAGCGTTCACGCCGTACCCCATGGTGTTCTTCATGGCGTACTGGGCGCGGATCCGGCGCACCGAGTCGGGGTTGCCGCGGACGCGGTCGCGCAGCCGCAGCAGACCGGCGTGCAGGTCCGGCTCGGCGGCGCGCAGCCGGGCGTCGGCGTCCGGGGCGCCGGTGTCGAGCACGGTGCCGCTGGGCAGCACCAGCAGCAGCGACTCCAGGGTGCGGTAGGTGTTGAACTCGGTGCCGCAGGTCATCCCGCTGGAGTTGTTGGCGACCACCCCGCCGACCGTGCAGGCGGACTCGCTGGCCGGGTCCGGGCCGAGCTTGCGGCCGTAGGGGGCGAGCCGGGCGTTGACGTGCCGCAGCACCACCCCGGGCTGCACCCGCACCCGCCGACCGTCGTCGAGGACGTCGAGGTCGCGGAAGTGCCGCCGGGTGTCCACGAGCAGCCGGTCGGTCACCGCCTGGCCGCTGAGGCTGGTGCCGCCCGAGCGGAAGGTCAGCGGGGTGCCGGTGCGGCCGCTGTGCCGCAGCAGGGCGGCGACCTGGTCGGCGTCGGCCGGGGTGACGACCGCGCTGGGGTGCAGCAGGTAGTGCGACGCGTCGTGGGCCAGCCGGAGCCGGTCCGCCGCCCGGGTGGCCACCCCACCGGGCACCACCGCCTCCAGTCCGGCCCGCGCGTCGCCGCTCAGCTCCACCATGATCGCCGCACCTCCCGAGCCCACCCTAGTCAGGACCGGGCGACGCGCCATGACCCCTTGCCTCCGCATCGACCTGGGTGGATACTCGCCGCTACAGCGTTCGTCGAGGTCGCATCCCGAGCCGGCCCCGGCGACACGGCATGGACGCCGACGCAACCGGCGGCCTTCACCGTCCGAGGAGAAGACCGTGAGAATCCGCCGAAGCCGACTCACCCCCCTGCTCGCCGCGACCGTCGGACTGGTGGCCGCCGGCGCCTTCGCCGTGCCGGGCGCCGCCTCGGCCGCCGCGCCGAGCTTCACCGCCGACCAGCTGTCCCGGGTCGACTCCGCCGTCGCGGCCTCCGGCGTCGACGGCATCGCCTGGCGCGTGGACGCGGCATCCCACCGCGTGGTGGTGACCGCCGACGAGAGCGTCTCGGCCGCCGAACTCGCCACACTCAAGAAGAGCGCCGGAGCCCAGGCCGGCGCGATCCGGGTGGACCGGGCCAAGGGGGTCTTCCGGCCGCTGCTCGCGGCCGGTGACGCCATCTACGGCGGCGGCTACCGCTGCTCGCTCGGTTTCAACGTGGTGAAGTCGGGCGTCTACTACTTCCTCACGGCCGGGCACTGCGGGAACGTGGCCAACACCTGGTACACCAACTCCGGCCAGACCACGCTCATCGGCCCGACCACGAACTCCAGCTTCCCCGGCAACGACTACGCGCTGGTCCGTTACGACAACGCCTCGCTCAGCCACCCGGGCGGCTACACGGCCGCGAACGCGTTCGTCGGCGAGGCGGTCAAGCGCACCGGCTCGACCACCGGCACCCACAGCGGCACCGTGACCGCCTTGAACGTGACGGTCCGCTACCAGGGCAGCGGCACCGTGAAGGGCATGATCCAGACCACGGTGTGCGCCGAGCCGGGCGACTCCGGTGGCCCGCTCTACGACGGCACCAAGGCGCTGGGCATCACCTCCGGCGGCAGCGGTAACTGCCGGACCGGCGGCACCACCTTCTTCCAGCCGGTCACCGAGGCGGCGAGCGCGTACGGCGTGACCGTCTACTGAGACGCGGCACAGGGGACCCGCACCCGCACCGGGTGCGGGTCCCCTCGTGTGTCCCTAGCGTCCGGTCGTCCTCCCGGGCAAGCAGCTGTCGGGTCTCCGCCACCGGAAAGAACTGAGTGGACGTTCAGCCCGCCCGGACGGGCCGGGCCCGTCGTCGTCGGCCCGATGGTTGTCATCCGGCAAGGTCGAACGTTCGCGCTGTTGCGCGGGTGCGCGAGTGGTTACGCAGTGACTTCAATCAAGGCCGAACGAACACCGGCCGTGGGTGAAGGGACACCGCATGACCGCTCCGACCGGCCTGCCCCTCGTACTCTGCGGCCCGATCGTGCGCCGCGCCGACCCCACCGGCGTCACCGTCTTCGTGGCCCTGCGCGCCCAGTGCACGGTGACGCTGACCGTCTTCGCGCTCGGCGCCGGCCCCGGCTACGCGCGCGGCGCCACCGTCGGCACCGGGAGCCGGGCCACCGTCAAGCTCGCCGACCGGCTGCACGTCGCCGCGGTGACCGTCACCGGGGTGACCCTCGCCCCGGGCACCCTCTACGGCTACGACCTGGCGTTCGCCGGCGGGATGAGCGCGGGCAGCCTCTTCGACCCGGACGTGGTGGCCGCCACCGCCGCGGCCGCCCGCACCGCGCTGACCTACCAGGGCCACCCGCAGGCGCCGGCCGCGGTGCCGGCGGTGCCCACCTTCGTCACCCCGCCGGGCGACCCCAACCAGCTGCGGATCTTCCACGGCTCGTGCCGCAAGCCGCACGGCGAGGGCCAGGACGCCTTCCCCGCCCTCGACCCGATCATCGCCGCCGCGGGCGGGGACCCGGCACGCCGCCCGCACCAGCTCGTCCTCGGCGGCGACCAGATCTACGCCGACGACGTGGCGGACCCGCTGCTCGGCATCATCCACGGCCACGACGCGCTGCCGGCCGTCGGCAGCGAGCCGGCGGTCCCCGCGTACGAGGGGGTCGCGGCGCGGCTGGGGCTCGCCCCGGAGGCGATGCCGGTCGGGACCAGCTCGCCGCCGACCGACCTGACGTACCTGCCGGGAAAGCGGGCCACCGCCATGGCCCGGGACGCGAAGTTCACCTCCGGCGCCGCCGACAGCCACCTCATGTCGCTGCGCGAGTACCTGTGCATGTACCTGCTGGCCTGGTCGGACGTGCTGTGGCCGGCGAGCTGGCCCACCTTCGAGCACGTGCTGCCCGCGGACACCCGGATCCTGAAGGACCCGCAGGACCGCCGGCCCGGCGAGACGGTCTACGACCTGATGCGCGCCGGCCGGCCGTACTCGCCGAGCGCGCAGCAGAAGGAGATCATCGAGCGCTGGGAACGGTGGCAGCGGCAGGCCATCGCGCTCACCGGATTCCGGTCCGGCCTGGCCGCGGTGCGGCGGCAGCTCGCCAATGTGACGACGTACATGGTCGCCGACGACCACGAGGTGACCGACGACTGGAACATGACCCGGTCCTGGGTGAACGACGCGGTGGTCACCTCGCCGCTGGGCCGGCGGATCGTGCGCAACGCCATGGCCGCCTTCGTGGTCTTCCAGGCCTGGGGCAACACCCCGGACCGGTTCGCCGAGGGCCCCGCGGGCGAGCCCGGCCGGGCCGCGCTCGACGCCCTGCGCGGCTGGTCCGCCGCGCCCAACGACGCCGACGACCTGGCGATGCGTACCCGGTTGGGGTTGCCCACCGCCGTCACCCCGGAGGGCAAGCTGGTCCGCCCGGCCGGCGCGCTGACCTACCACTACACGGTCACCTGGCCGCGCTACCAGCTCATCGCGCTGGACACCAGGACCTGGCGGCAGTATCCGGGCGGCCCCGGCCACCCCGGCGGGCTGCTCCTCGACGACGACCCGCTGGACGGGATGCTCACCGGCGGCGGGGTGCTCGGCGACGACGGCGTCACCGTCGTCGCGCAGCCGGTGGCGCTGTTCGGCGTGCCGATCCTGGAACAGTTCGCCCAGCCGCTGGCCAAGGCGACCGCGGGGCGCTGGACCGCCGACGCCGAGGACGCCTGGGTGGCCAGCGACGCCGCCGTGCACAAGGTGCTGGCCCGGCTCTTCGCCGCCGCACCGCCCGGCCCCGACGGGGTACGCCGCCGGCGGCTCGTCATGCTCGGCGGGGACATCCACTTCGGCTCGGCCGAGCGGATCCGCTACTCGGCGACGCTCCCCTACGCGTGCGGGCCCGACCGGACCAAGCCGTACGAGGGGGTCAACCGCACCGAGGGCGTGCTGGCCGGGTTCGTGGCCAGCGCGTTCCGCAACGAGGACACGGCGACGCGGGCGCTGCACGACGTCGGCTACGTGCCGCTGCTCGACGCGACCGGCCGCATCGACCTGGTCGGCTGGGCCAACGAGCTGCCCGACAAGGAGGGCCAGCGGATGCAGGCCGGCGTGCGCGTGACCGTCGGCGCTGACGCCACCACCGGCTGGTGGGTCTCCGGCCGGCCTTCGGTCAGCGACTACGACGCGTTGAAGATCCTCAGCCGGCAGCCCGAGTGGAACGTGTACGTGCAGTTCCTCCGGCACGACGAGGCCGACCCGGAGGTCCGCCGGGACGGCATCCCGGAGGCCGTGGTGGATCCGACCGGGCTCCCCCGCGACCAGGCGCTCGCCCAGTACCTGGCGGCGGCCCGCAACCTCGACCACTACAAGGGCTCCTGGGGCAACGGGAAGGAGATCGTCGGCCGCAACAACCTCGGCGAGATCACCTTCGACTGGCCCGCCGGCGAGTGCAAGACCGCCACCCAGCGGCTGTGGTGGCACCTGCCCGGTGAGAACCGGGCCGCCGCGCTCACCACGTACACCGTGGACCTGTCGTTCGGCTGTTCGCTCACCACCCCGGCACCATACGGCGGGTTCGTGCTGCGCGCCGGGGACCAGGACGCCGCCGGCACGTCGCTGGCCCGCTACGACGGGGTGGAGCGGCCCGCGAAGCTGGTCACCGACCGCTGGGTGAGCCGCCTCCAGCAGGACCTGGCCACGCTGGGCTTCCGCACCCCGGGGGCGACCGACGGCACGTACGGCCTCGTCACCTACTGGGCGGTGCGGGAGTTCCAGGCGTACGCCCGGCGGGAGCGCGCGGCGGTCGAGCCGGCCGGCGCGACCGCGCCGCGGTGGTCCGACCGGCTGCAGCCGGTCGACGTGCCGGAGTCCGAGCGCTACCTCGGGCCGATCAGCGGGGTGGCCGACCTGGCCACCCAGGTCGCCATCAAGCACTGGCTGGACAAGCGCTGGCGCTGCCCCGTGGTGGTGGAGTCCTGGCAGGTCGCCGGGGACACCCCGCAGCGGCTGGCCCAGCCGAACGTCTGGCTCTTCGACGAGGTCACGGCCACCGACCAGCGGCTCTACTCGCGGGTGGTGACCGGCCGGCCGGCCGACGCGGGCAACCCGCCTCCCGGGCACCCGGAGCTGATCCGGCTCGGCGCCTACCGGGGGCACGCCACGGATGCCGAGTGGAGCGGGCCGGTGCTCGACCCGGAGTCGGAGCTGCTGCCGGAGGCGCTGCTGCCCCGGCCGCAGGACCACGGCACCGGGCCCACGCTGACCGCGCTGGCCGCCGCGATCGCGGCCGGCGGCGACCCCGGCGCCCGGGCCGCCCGGCAGCTCTCCACCTTCAAGGTGCTGCGCGCCGTGGCCGAGAACCGGGTGCCCGACGCGGCCGGCGGGTGGTTCGACGCCGTCGCGGCCGACGACCCGGCGGTGCTGCGGTTCGGCCCGTTCGGCTGGCGGGCGGACGGGCCGCGGACCGCGCCCACCACGCTGCCACCGGCGCTGGACATCGGCGCGGAGCCCGGCGAGATGTGGGCGTTCCTGGCCTGGCTGCGGGCCACCGACCGGGACGCGTACGACGCGCTCGGCGGGCTCGGCGGCATCAACGCGGTGCCCGGCTGGGGCAAGGACGGCGGCGGGCTGCTCCACCCGGAGCTGCGGGTGCTGCGCGCCCGCCCGGCGGAGACCGACTCGACCGGCGCGGCCCGCGAGTCGGTGGGCACCACGCTGGAGCTGCTCGGGCTGCGCTCCTGGCACTGGCTGCACCGCTACGCGCTGGCCCTGCGCGGCCACGACGGGGTGCGCCGGGGCCTGTGGACGCCCGCCCGGCAGCGGCTGCACGACCTGCTCGTCACCGACTGGGACTCGCCCGACCCGGCGGCCACCCCGACCGTGGCCGGGGTGACCGGCGCCGACGGGCAGCCGCGGCGGGCCCGCATCGGCGACGTGTTCACCTCCGAGCGGTCGGTCGCCCTGCTCGCCTGCTGGCAGCAGTACCGGGCGCACCAGCTCGTGGCGGTCGGCCCTCCGGCCTCGGTGGGCGAGAAGCCGGAGTTCCGCACCCGGCCCCGGGCGGCCAGCGAGCTGCACACCGTGCTGACCCGGGCGAAGGCGCTGCAGAACTTCGACGGCCCGCCCACCGGGTGGACCGACGCGCACGAGACCGCGCTGGTCACCGCGATCCGGCAGGTGGTGAGCGCCGACGCGCCGGTGGCCACCGCGCTGGCCACGCTGGTCGGCTGGCCCACCTGGCCGGCCGGGCACCGCTACACGCTGCCCGTGTCGGCGCTGCCCGCGGGCGAGCGGACCCTCTCCGCCGCCCGCGGCTCGCTGCGGCTGGACCTGAGCGACCTGCCGCGGGTAACGGCATGACCGGCGGCAAGCGAGGACGGGAGCTGCGATGACCGAGCCGAAGAACGTGCTCGCCCTGCTCTGGGACGAGATCAAGCTGTTCGCCGAGCCGGTGCTGGCCGCGTACGACCCGTGGCGGCGGGCGCGGCTGATGCGCGCGCTCGGCTGGGACCTGGAGGCGGTCAGCGGCTTCGACGCCGCCCGCTTCGAGGAGTGGGCGGGCACCGTCGGGGACGCCCTGGAGGCGCTCGCGGCGGTGCGCGACGACGCCAAGCTCGACAGCATCGCCGGCCTCACGAAGCTGGGCGAGGCCGTCGGCGGGGTGGTCGGCAAGATCGGCGACCTGCCCACCGTGAAGAACGGCCTGCCGGATGTGCCCGGGCTCGCCGAGGAGCTGGCCGACGACCTGGTCGACCTGCTGGTGCTGACCTACCTGCTGCGCCGGGCGCCCTGGGTGGTGCCGCTGCTCGACCTGCTCGGCCTGGTCGATCCGGCCGCCGCCAACCCGCCCAGCGCGCCGATGCCGCCGGGCGACTCGCCGGTCCGGCTGCCGAAGCGCCGCGACGAGCTGCACCTGGACCGGGTGGTCGACCTGGTCCGCGACCCCGGCGCGTACTTCACCGAGCGGTACGCGCCGCAGGGGCTGGACACCCCCGAGGGGGTCGCCGAGTTCTCCGCCCGGCTGCTGCCCCGGCTGGCCCGGGCGCTGCGGGCCCTCGGCCTCGACGCCGACCAGGGCGTACGCCCCGATCTCGGCCCCGACCAGGGCGAGGTCGGCCGGCGGCTGGCGGACAGCCTGCTGCGGCTGCGGTTCAGCGGGCTGCGCACGCCCGACGGCACGCCGCCGCCCGGCGCCGGGCTGGCGCCCTGGACCCCCACCTTCGGCCTCGGCGCCACCCTGGGTCTGGCCAGTTGGGACGGCCGCTTCACGGTGATCCTCGCCCCGACCGGCGAGGCGCGCCTGGACGGCGCCATCGGCAAGTGGACGGTCGCCACCGAGCTGAGCGGCGCCGGGCCGGCGCTGGCGATCAACAGCGCGGGGGTGACCTTCAGCGGCGCGGCCGCGGTGGTGAAGTGGGCCGCCGAGGTCGCCCGGATCGCCCCGGCCGGGCAGCCCGGCTGGATCCTCGGCTCACCCGGCGGCACCCACCTCGCCGTCGAGCAGCTCGTCATCAACGGCCGGGCCACCCTCGGCGCCGGCCGCGACGACGTCGAGCTGAGCATCCGCGCCGGCCGGGCCGAACTGGTGGTCCGGGCCGGCGACGGCGACGGCCTGCTGGCCAAGCTGCTCCCCGCCGACGGGCTGCGGGTCGGCCTCGACCTCGGCCTCGCCTGGTCGATGCGGGGCGGGCTGCACCTGTCCGGTGCGGCCGCCCTGGCCGCCGAGTACCCGGTGCACCTGTCCTGGCACGGGCTGGGCATCGAGGGGCTGCGGATCGCGCTGGAGGCGTCCACCGCCACCCGCGCGCTGAGCCTGACCCTGACCACCACGGTCCGGGCCGCGCTGGGCCCGCTGCACGCCGTGGTGCAGAACATCGGCGTCGCGGCCGACCTGACCTTTCCGCCCGCGCTGCCCACCGAATCGGGTGACCGGGCCACCGGCGGCAACCTGGGCGCCGCGAACCTGCGCCCCCGGTTCAAGGGCCCGGACGGCGTCGGGCTGCGGATGGACAACGGCATCGTCGCAGGCGGTGGCTACCTCTTCGTCGACGAGGCCCGCGGCATGTACGCGGGGGTGCTCCAGCTCGGCATGACCTCCACCACGCCGCTGGCCCCCATGAAGGGCTTCCGGCTCCAGGCCACCGCCATCCTCAACACCCGCAACCCGGACGGCAGCCGGCTCTCCGAGGCCGACGGCGGCCACACCTTCTCGCTGCTGCTGGCCGGCACGTACGAGTGGTTCCCCGGGCTCATGCTGTTCTGGGGCATCTCCATCACCGGCCTCGGCCTGGTGGTCGGCTGGAACCGGCGGACCAACCCCGACGAGGTGCGCAACGCCGCCCGCGCCGGCACCCTGGACGCCCTGCTCTTCCCGGCCGACCCGGTCGGCAACGCGCCCGCGGTCATCGCCACGCTGAGCCGGATCTTCCCGGTCGACACCACCGGCACCGTCCTCGGCGCGATGGTCCGGCTCAACTTCCTCGCCGGCCAGGTCGTCGCCGACCTCGCGGTGCTTGTCGAGTTCCCCGACCCGGTGCGCATCCTGCTGCTCGGCAAGCTCGTCATCGACTTCAAGGACGCCGGCAGATTCCGGCTCGACTCGGCCGGCATCGTGGACTTCGCCAAGCGGGAGATCAGCGTCGACGCCGCGCTGATCGACTCGAAGCTCTTCGGCCGGCCGGTCTCCGGGGAGATGGCGCTGCGCGCCCGGTGGGGCGCGGGCAGCACCTTCGCGGTCTCCATCGGCGGCTTCCACCCCCGCTACGACCCGCCACCCGGCTTCCCGCCCGTCAAACGGTTCACCATCGCCCTGCAGAAGTCCGGCAAGGGGCTGAACCTCAGCGCGTACCTGGCGGTGACCAGCAACACCGCCCAGTTCGGGGCCGAGCTGAAGCTGCACTTCGAGGGCGGCGGCTTCGTCATCGACGGCCGCGCCTGGCTCGACGTGATGTTCCAGTTCAAGCCGTTCTGGTTCACCGCCGAGATCGGCGCCACGGTGTCGCTGAAGTTCAAGGACAAGGAGCTGCTGGCGGTCAACCTGCTGGTCGGGATCAGCGGTCCCGGCCCGTGGAAGGCGTGGGGCGAGGCGCGGATCAAGTTCCTGTTCTGGGAGGTGTCGGCGAAGTTCAGCTGGACCGACGGGGACACCGCCGCGGCCGACGAGCCCACCTACGTGGACGCCGGCGAGGCGCTGCGCACGGCCCTGTCCGCTCCGGAGGCGTGGGAGGTCCGCCCGGCCCTCACCGCCGGGGAGCCGGTGACCCTGCGCGACCTGGCCGGCTGGAGCGGCCCCGTGCTGCTGCAACCGGGCGCCCTGCTCTCGGTGCGGGAGAACGTGCTGCCGCTGGACACCGAGCTGTCCCGCATGGGCACCTCGCGGATCAGCGGCCCGAACCGGTTCACCCTGACCGGGGTGAGCGTCGGCGCCGGCGACGACAAGCTGGCCGGCGCGCTGGGCGAGCCGGTCGAGGACGACTTCGCCCCCGGCCAGTTCCGCGACCTGTCCCCGGAGGAGCAGCTCACCACCCCCGGATTCGTCCGCCTGGCGGCCGGCCGCACGGTGGCGCTGCCCGACGGCACGGCGCTGCCCGACACCACGCTCACCGCCTTCGCCCCGCTGAGCGACGACTCGGCGTACGACCGGATCGTCATCGACGACCCGGACGCCGCCGGCCGGCCGCTGCCCGCGGCACGTCGCCTCGCGGCCACCGGCGGCGGCGACCTGCTGGCCCGGTTCGCGGCCACCGCGCCGGCCGCGTTCGCCGGCAGCCGGCGCGCCGGGCCGGCCCGGTTCACCGGCCCGGCCCTCGGCCTCGTCGACGCCGGCCCCGGCGACGCCGGGTTCACGGCGCCCCCGCCGCGCCGCGCCCCCGCCCGCGGGCCGGTCCCGGCGCCGCGCCCCGCGGCCGAGGCCACCGAACCGTCCCGCCGTGCCGGCACGCTGCGCCGGCCCCGGGTCCGGGTGCCGCGGCCCCGGATCGTCCCCGCCGAACTGGAGGTCCGCTGACATGGGTGGCCTGCGTTTCCTGCCCTGGGTACGCGACGGCGTCGCCCGCGTCGTCGCCGACACCGACCCGCTCGCCGGGGCGCTGCCGCGGGCCCGGGCCGCGGTCGACCTGACCGTCACCGCGCTGGGCACCGAAACCGCGACCGGGACGACCCGGGAGATCATCGGCACCTCGACGGCGCTGCTGCACGGCCCCGGCGACGTGGTCGGCGTCGACGCCGAGGAGATCATCCGCAGCTTCCCGGCCCCGGGCGCGGAGAACGTCGAGGTGTCGATGTTCGCGGCCGTCGAGTTCGACCGCCCCGACCTGCCCTGGCTCTACACCCCGGCCCGGCCCGACGCCAACGGCGGGCTGCGCCCTTGGCTGGTGCTGGTCGTGGTGCCGGTGGACGGCGGCGGCGAGGTGCGTACCGAGGCCGGTCAGGCGCTGCCCCGGCTGGCCACCACCGTCCGCCAGCTGCCGGCGTTGGCCGAGTCGTGGGCGTGGGCGCACGCCCAGGTGCTGGTCACCACCGAGGACGAGGACGTCGCCGCGGTGATCGCCACCGCGCCGGAGCGGACCCTGTCCCGGCTGGTCTGCCCCCGCCGCCTCGCCGCCGGCGCCGAGTACCTGGCCGCGGTGGTCCCGGCGTTCGAGGCGGGCGTACGGGCCGGGCTCGGCGAGCCGGTGGCGGACACCGGTCCGCTCGCCCCGGCCTGGGGCCCGGGGTCGGCGTATCCCGGCCCGGACGACGCCGTGCTGCTGCCCGTCTACCACCACTGGACCTTCCGCACCGGGCCGGACGGCGACTTCGAGTCCCTCGCGCGGCGGTTGCGGGCCCGGCCGCTGCCGGCGGACGTCGGCCGGCAGCCGGTGGACATCGCCGCGCCCGGCGGCGGCCTGCCGGCGCAGGCGCAGGAGGGCGTCGAGGGCCGGTCCGTGCTCGGCTTCGAGGGCGCGCTCTCCTCGCCCGCGATGACCCCGACCGCCTGGGCCGACGACGTCCGCGCCGCCTGGCAGGGCGCCCTGACCGGGCTGCTGCGGCACTCCGCCGACCGGCTCACCCCGCCGCTCTACGGCGACCTGCACAGCCAGGAGACGCAGCTTCCCGCGCCCGGCGCGGAACCGCGCTGGCTGTCCGGGCTGAACCTCGACCCGCGGCACCGCGCCGCCGCCGCGCTCGGCACCCAGGTCGTGCAGCGGCACCAGGAGGACCTGGCGGCGGCGGCCTGGCAGCGGGCCGCCGAGATCCGCGAGGCCAACGAGCAACTGCGCCGCGGCCAGGCCGCCCGCGACACCGCCGAGGCCCTGTACGCCCGCCGGGTCGACCCGGACGCGCCCGGGGCCACGGTCGGCGACGACCGGCTGGTCGCCCTCACCCGGCCGGTGCACGACCTCGTCGAGGTGTCGCACCCGGGGCTGGCGGCCGACACCGCCGAGCCGCTGGACCGGCGCCTCGCCGACAATCCCGGCGCGGCGGCGGCCACCTCCGCGTCGGTACGCCGGCTGCTGCGCCCGCGCGGCCCCCTCGCCCGGCGGGTCGACACCGACGGGGCGGCGGCGCTGACCCGGCTGGCCGGGGGCGCCAGCGCGGTCCCCGCCGCCCGGGTGCCGGCCGGCGGCGCCGTGCTGGACACGCTGGTCAGCGACGGGCGCGGGGTGGGCGACCTGACCCGCGCCGTGATCGAGGCGGCTGCCGCGAACCCGTGGTGGCACACCGGCACGGGCGCCGTGCGTGCCCTCGCCGCCCCGGCGCTGGCCGCCGACGACCCGGTGACCCGCGTGGTCACCAACGGCGGCGACCTGCTCACCGGCGACCGGTTCTTCGTCGGCGCGGCCGACGGCCGCCTGTTCGAGCGACGGCGGCTCGGCCCGGACCGCTGGGTGTGGCGGGACCACGGCACCCCGCCCGGCACCGCCGTCGCCACCTCCGGCGCCGTCCTGGCCCCCGGCCGGGTCTACGTACGGACCCACGACAGCCGGCTGTTCGAGCGGAGCTGGGACGGGGACCGGTGGGTGTGGGCGGACTGCGGCGCCCCGGCCGGCGGGGTGCACAGCCGCCCGGCCGCCGGCGGCGGGCTGATCTACGTCCTCGGGGGCGACACCGCACTGTGGCGGTTCGACCCGACGGCCCGATCCTGGACCTCACTGGGCACCCCGGTCGGCGGCAACGAGCGGCTCTGGGGCACGCCCCGGCCGTCCTTCGTGGGCGTACTGGTCGCCACCAGCAACAACCGCCTGTTCGCCCACAACGGGCAGTGGCGGGCGTTCACCGGCCCGGCCACCTGGGGCTCCCCGGCCGCCGAGCACCTCTACCCCAACCGACAGTACGGGATCGAGTACGTCACGCCGGACGGCCGGCTGGTGTCGCTGTTCTCCGACGGGTCGACGTACCTGCACGACCCGGCGCCCGAGGGCCGCCGGGTGGTGTCGCTGGCGCAGGAGGCGGCGCCGTTCGGCAACGAGGAGGAGCTGGCGATCGTGACGCTCGCCGCCAGCACCACCAACCCCGCCGACATCCGGCTCACGACCCGCTACCTCTGGTACCACGACATCCAGGAGCGCTACCTCTGGGCGTGGCGCACCGAGACCACCCAGGTGCCGGCCGGCGGGTTCGGCGCGCACCGGCCCGGGCCGCTGGTCGGCGACTCGCGCGACGGCGAGCTCTTCGCCGTCACGGCGGACGGCCGGCTCACCTCGTGGCGCTGGGCGTACCCGCGGCCGACCGCATGGGTCGACCACGGCACCCCGGCCGACCCGCGCGGCAGCGGACCGGCCGACGCGCCCGCGCCGGCGCACGTGCGGTTCGCCCCGAAGGTGGGGCTGCTGTCCTCGCTGGTCTTCACCCACACCGTCACCCAGGGCGCCGGCAGCCGGCCGCGTACCCAGGTCGCGCACAGCCTCGCCGAGGACGGCGCGGTACGGGAGCCGGCGCTCACCGCTGCGGTGGACGGCCCGGCCGTCCCGGCGGTCGCCCGGGCCACCGCCACCACCCTGGGCGCCGTGCTGCCCACCGCCCGGCCCACCCTGGTCACCGCCGCGCTGCTGCCCGGCACGACGGCCGGCACCGCCCGGATCGCCTACTGGATCGGCCGCGAGGCCGACGCGAACGGGGCGGCGGCCGGCGGCTGGACCGGCCCGTTCGAGCTGCCCGACCCGGTCAGCGCGGATGCCGCCGGGCTCGACGTGGCCCTCGCCGACCTGGACGGCGACGGCCGCCCCGAGCTGATCGTGGCCTACGCGGTGAACCGCGCCGGCCGCACCGACAACACGGTGTTCTACCGGATCGGCTGGCGGCTGGACGAGACCGGCGCGGTCGCCGACGGCTGGACCGACTCGCTGCCCACCCCGATGCAGCTCGGCTCGGTCACCGCGGTCGGCGTCGACGTGGTCGACCTGACCGGTGACCAGACGCCGGACCTGCTGGTCTTCGCCACCGGCACGGTGGGCGGCGGGCCGGTGGCCCGCTACCTCACCGGGAAGGGCGTCAACCGGCGCGGCCGGGTCGTCGGCGGGTGGACCGTGGCGCGTCCGGTGCCGGACGAGGCGGCCTTCGCGACCGCGGACGGGGCCGGCGTGGCGGTCGCCGACATCACCGGCACCCGCCGCCCCGACCTGGTGGTGGCCCGGCGCAACGGCGGCACCGTCACCTGGCGGGCCGCCTTCGACCTCGACCCCGGCGGCGTCCCGGTGAGCTGGACCGCCGCTGTCACGGCGACCGGCGCCGCCGACGCGGGCGCCCGCGGCTGCACGGTCACGATCGCCGACCTGCGCGCCGACCTGGTCGCCGACCGGGCGAAGATGGGCGACGACTTCATGTCCGCGGCGGCCGCCCACCAGGGCCGGCTCGCCCCGGCCCAGGCGTTGGCCCGCGACCACAGCCCGGCCCCGGTGGCGCTGGACGACGCCGCCGCGGCGGTCCGCGAGACGGTCCGCCCGGAGACCGCCGTGGCCGGCGAGGTGCTGGCCGGGCTCACCCTCGGCGACGGCGACCTCGTCGACGCCCTGCCGGACAGCGGCGACCCCCTGCGCCGGCTGCTCGCCGGGGTCACCTTCGACGTGCCCGCCTACGAGCTGCTGCGCGGGCTGTCCCAGGAGCACGTGGTGCCGAACCTGCCGGCCGTCGCGCCGGAGACCATGACGGCGCTGGCCGCCAACCCGCGCTTCATCGAGGCGTTCCTGGTCGGGCTCAACCACGAGATGAGCCGGGAGATGCTGTGGCGGGAGTTCCCCGCCGACCCGAGGCAGACCTGGTTCCGGCAGTTCTGGGACGTCCGGGGCGCGGTGTCGGCGGGCGCGCCGCTGACCGACATCCCGCCGCTGACCGACCCGGCCTGGCGAAACGGCCCGCTGGGCAGCCACCTCACCGCGGTGGGCGCGCCCGGCGAGCAGTCGCTCGTGCTGGTCATCCGCGGCGAGCTGCTGCGCCGATACCCCTCCACCGTGGTCACCATGCGGGCGGCCACGTGGACCGGGCCGGAGGAGCGCACCCCGACCGGGCCGGACGTGCTGCCCATCTTCAACGCCTGGCTCTCCCCCGACCTGCTGCTGTTCGGCTTCCCGTACACCGCCGAGGTGGCCTGTGGGGCGAGCCGCCAGGCCGACGGGTCGGCCGGGCACTTCTTCGTCCTCCGCGAGCAGCCCGCCGCACCCCGCTTCGGAGTGGACCTCACCGGCGACCCGCCGCCGCCGGACGCGGTGGTGTTCGCCGCCCGGCAGGGCCGCAACGCCGCCGACACCGCCCGCGCGGTGCTGCAACGCCCCGTCCTCCTGGCCCGCCACGCCAGCGACCTGCTACCGACGCCGGAGAGCCAGTCATGAGCACCTCGACGTACGCCGCCGACCGGCCGCCGCTGTCCGGCGCGCTGACCGGAACCCCGTGGACGCTGACGGCCGCCGCCCCGGCCGTCCTGCTGCCGGTCCGCCTGGAGACCCGGTTCGCCGGGGCCACCCTGAAGATCCGCGTCTACCCCGATCAGATCCACGTGGACGACCACGAGCCCGGGCTGACCGCCGAGGAGATCGCGGCCGGCCGGGCGTACTGGGGGGACGGGCTGCCGGACGGGCCGACCGGTACCCCGGACGAGGCGGCCTGGACCGACCTGGTCCGCCGCTTCGGCGCGCCGCGGGCCGGCTGGATCGCCCGGGTCCTCGAACCGGTCGGCGGTGTCTTCCCCGACCCGCTGACCCGCACCGGCCCCTGGTGCGAGCCGGCCCGGGCCCGGCTGCTGCCCACCCAGTGGTACGCGGTCGGCCGCACCGCCGGCGGCAAGCTGTTCAGCGGCGCCTCCGACCCGGTCACCCGGGACCTGGCGGTCGGCCCCAGCCCGGTGCCCGACACCGCGGCCGGCACCATCGATCCCTCGGACGAGGCGCTGCCGATCGACGCCGGCATGCGCTGGACGGTCGACTTCGCCGCCGCCAAGGCCGCCGGGATGGCGTTCACCGTGACCGTGCCCCTCGACGCCAAGGGCGAGCCGGAGCGGATCGAGCGGCTGGTGGTGTTCGGCCTCGACGCCGCCACCGGCCCGGCCGGGTCGGCCCGCGCGCTGGCCCGGCTGCTGGAGGCACACGCCGCCACCGACGGGCTGGCCTTCCTCGCGCCCGACACACCCACCAACAACACCGGCTCGGATGCGCCGGCCGCCGCGCCGACCGCCGGGGCCGTGTCCATGTCGGACAGCGCCGCCGGTGCCGCCGCGCCCGAGGCGGCCGCCGCGCTGGCCGCCGCCGCGCTGGGCGTGCCGCTGACCGCCGCGCCGGACGACGCCCTCACGGCCGCCCGCCGGGCGCCGGCCCGCGCCGGCGCGCCCACCGGGCTGGCCCGGGGCAGCGGCGCGACCGCCGTCGACCGGCCCGCCGGGGGGCTGGTCCGCCGGCTGCTCTGGCCGGCCAGCTTCGGGGGGCTGCTGCACCACCTGCTGCCGGTCGCCACCCCGGCCGAGCGGGCCGCGGTCCGCGCGCACTTCGTGGCGCACGTGCACGCCGAGGGTCCCCTGCCCACGCTGCGGATCGGCCGGCAGCCGTACGGGCTGCTGCCGGTGGCCAGCCTGCGGGACTGGCAGGCCGCCGGGCCGGGCGAGGCGAAGGCGGTGGCGCTGCTCACCAACCTGTGGCGCAAGGTCTGGCTGACCTCCCCGGTGCCACGGATCGTGCCGGGCCTGGCCGACCCGGAGGCCACCCTGCTGGAGATCCTCGGCACCGACGCCCGGGTGCTGGAGGTGCGGGCCCGCAGCATGCTCGGCAACGAGTACGTGAGCTGGCTGTGGCGCTTCGCCCGGCTGGGCCTCGGCCCGGACTGGCGGGAGCAGGTGGTCGAGCCGGCCCGGGACCTGCTCGCGGCGCTCGGGCTGGGCGGTCCCACCGACCCGCGGCTGTCCCTGGCGGTCTTCGCGAAGCAGGCGTACGCGCTGGGCACCCCGCTGCTGGACGGGCCCGGCGCGCCCCGGGCCGGGCGGGTGCGGGCGTACGTGGACGCGCTGGCCACGGTCGGGCTGCGCGGCGACCAGGTGCCGGTGGCCCCGGGCGACGGGCCGGTGCCGCTGTTCCACCGGCTGCTGCGGGCGGCCCTGATCGCCGAGCACTCGGCCGCCGCGGACGCGTTCGCCGCCGAGGCGAACCTGCCCGGCGCGGCGGAGCTGCCGGAGCCGGAGCTGGTCGACATCCGCCCGCGCGAGCGCACCCCGGTGCTGCGCCGGCGGCTCGCCCTGTCGGTGCCCGGCACCGACCAGAACGTCGGCGGCTACCTGGCCGGCACCTCCGCGGACCCGCGGCAGGTGCGGGCGACCGCCGACCTGCGGGACTTCCGCACCGCGCTGGCCGGGCTGCGCGACGCCCTCGACGCGGGCCTGCCCGCCGCCGACCTGCACCGGCACGTGGCCGGCACGCTCGGGCTGGCCAGCCACCGCCTGGACGCCTGGATCACCTCGCTGGCCACGCGCCGGCTCGCCCAGGTGACCGCCGGCCCGGCGCCCGGTGTGCACGTCGGCGGCTACGGCTGGGTGGTCGACCTGGCGCCGGCCGGCAAGCCGACCATGGTGGCCCGGCCGGCCGACATTCCGGAGTCGGTGGCCCCGCCGACCCTGCCGCTGGCCCCCGCCGGCGCCGGCCACGTGCACGCGCCCTCCCCCGCGCAGGCGGTGACCGCCGCGGTGCTGCGCAGCGCGTCGCGCAGCCACGGCGGCGACCGGGCGCTCGCGGTGGAGCTGTCCTCCCGCCGGGTCCGCCTCGCCGAGCAGCTCCTGGACGGTGTCCGTTCCGGGCAGAGCCTCGGCGCGCTGCTCGGCTACCGCTTCGAGCGCGGCCTGCACGACCACCCCGCCGGCCCGTGGGACCAGTTGCTGCCGGCGCTGCGCGGGCTCGCCCCGGTGCGCGCGCACCGGGTGGACCCCGCCGACGACGGCCGTACCCGGGTCGCGATCACCGTCGAGTCGACGGCCACCGTGGACGGCCTGGAGCTGCACCGGCTGCACACCGCCGGCGGCCTCGACGCCTGGCTGGCGGCCCGCCCGGCCGGCGAGCGCGCCGCCGTCCGGGACGTGCTGGCCGACCTGGCCGACGCGGTCGACGCGGTCTCCGACACGCTGCTCGCCGAGAGCGTGCACCAGCTCGCCCTGGGCGACACGAACCGGGCCGCCGCGGCCGTGGACGCCGCCTCCGGCGCGGCCACCAACCCGCCCGAGCTGCACGTGACCCGGACGCCGGCGACCGGGGCGGCCCTGACCCACCGGGTGCTGCTGCTGGTCAACGTGGACACCCGGTTCGACCGGCTCCGCCAGGACTGGCCGGCCGCCCGCGGCCACCACCCCCGGCTCGCCGGGGCCGCCGTGGACGCCCTCGCCAGCGTGCTGCTGCCGCCGTCGTTCCGGGTGTTCTGGCGCTACCGGTGGCACGCACCGGACGGGGTCACCGCGACCGTCTGGCGGCCGGCCAGCCTGGACCGGATGCAGGTTCCGGCGGTGGACCTGCTGGCCGCGCCGCCGCCCCCGGGCCGGCCCGACGACGCCGAGCTGGACCGGCGGATCGCGCTGGACGCCTGGGGCCCGCTGCGCCCCGCCGACGTCGGCGACGACTGGACCCTCGAACTGGACTACGACCGGGATCCCGCCTGGCCGCTGGACCGGGTCAGCCTCGCCGAGTTCCTGCACGCGGTCGCGGTGCTGCGCGACCTGTTCGGGCGGTCCCGCCCGGCGGCCGCCGCCGACCTGGGCGTCGACCCGTCGGTCCCGCCCCAGATGGACGCCACCACCAAGGCACAGGCCGACGAGACGTGGCAGGCGGCCCGGCAGGCCGCCGCCGGGCTGGCCGCGCTGCCGGCCCCGGACGCGGCCGGCTGGGACGAGCCGGCCGCCCGTACCCTGCTCACCGTCGCCGCGGGCCTCGGCGTCATCGGCGCGGTGCCCCCTCCGGCGAAACCGGGGGCGGCGGGCGCGGTCGCGGACACGGCGGCCACCGCCCGGTTCGAGCTGGACCGCCGGCTCGCCGCACACTGCCGGGTCGTCGCCGAGCTGCACGACCGCACCCCCTGCCCGCCGGGCGGCTGCACCTGCCAGCCGGCCACCGACTTCGACCGGCCCGACGCCCCGCCGGCCCGCCGCCGGGAGGCCCAGATCGCGCGGCTGCGCGCCCTGCTCGGCCCCGACATGCCGGTGCTGCCCAAGGCGCTCGCGCCGCAGCCGGCCGAGCTCGCCACCGCCCTGGCCGCCAGCGACGCCCTCCAGGGCGGGTCGGCCCATCCGGTACGCCGCTGGCTGTCGCGCTACGGCCGGGTCCGCCCCGCCGTCGGCCGCCTGCAGGAGGTGCTGACCAGCGCGGACGCCCTCGATGCCGGGGGCGTCGTGACGGTGCCCGCCACGGTCACGGTGGCGCAGCTGCCGTACGCGCCGGGCGACCGCTGGGTCGGCGAGGCCCCGCCGAGGGCCGGCACCGAGCCGCTGTCGCTCGTGGTGGTCGCACCCGGCGGGATCGACCCGGCCCGCCCCTTGCAGGGCATCGTGGTCGACGAGTGGACCGAGGTGGTGCCGGCCGAGAAGGTGCAGACCGGGCTCACGTTCGAGTACGACGCGCCCGGCGCGGCCGCCCCGCAGGCGGTGCTGCTCGGCCTGGCGCCGCAGGGCGCCACGAACTGGCAGCCGGCGGGCCTGGTCCAGGTGCTGGACGAGGCGCTGGACCTGGCCCTGGCCCGGGCCGTCGACCTCGACTCCCTCGGCGCGGCCGGGCAGTTCCTGCCCGCCCTCTACTTCCCCACCAACGTGGCCGAGGCCACGACCACCACCGACTTCGTGCCGGACGCGACGCTCACCCCGCAGGGCGGACAGGAGGCCAACCGATGACCACCGTCGAGGAGCCGCGCACGACCAACGAGGGGCCCTCGGTCACCACCTGGACCCGGTTGGAGCCGCGGACCCGCCGGGCCGACCTGGCACCGGCGGTGGACGCCCGGATCGCCGACCCGCTCTGGCTGCTCGCCCGGCAGTGGCAGCTCGGCGAGTTCACCGGGGAGGACGCCGGCTCCCCGGTCACCGCCCGGGTGCACGCCGAGGTCGCCCCGTTCACCCGCTACCGGCCCGGCCCGTACGCCGGTGCAGTGGGGCTGCCCGCCGGGGTGCCGTGGGAGGCGCTGGTGGAGCGGGAGGCGGCGGCGACCGCCGGGGACCTGCGGCACGCCGTGGAGAGCGGCCAGCAACTGCTGCGGCTGCTGGCCGACGCCGGGGCGGGCGAGCTGGCCGGCCGGGTGTGTGCCGCGTACCCGGTGCCGGCGACCCCGCCCGACGGCGCCTCGGCCGCCGACCCGGAGACCGTCGGCTACCTGCGCATCGCCGCCGGCCGGGTGCCGCACGGCGACCTGGCGCTGCGGGCCTGCGCCGAGGGGCGGTTCGCCCGGGAGGTCACGGTGCCCGCGACGCTCACCGCCGCCGTGGACCGGGCCGTCGCCGACTGGTACGCCTGGCTGGGCGTCCCCGTGCGGCCCGCCGGCCCCCGCCCCGGCTACCTGCTGCAACTGCCCGCCGTGCTGGCACCGGGCGGCACCCGGCCGGCCGCGCCGCCGTGGCCGCCGGCCGACTTCACGCCGCTGTACAGCACCCCCGGCCTGGAGGGGTCGGCCTGGCTGCGGGAGCGGCTGGAGCACGAGGCGGCCGTCGCCGCGCACGACGGCCGGGCCGAACTGGTCCTCACCGCCCACGAGTACGACGGGAACCGGCTGGACTGGTACCACTTCGACCACGAGCCGGGCACCACGCTGGAGGCCCGGCCGGCCGTCCAGGATGTGGTGAAGGTGCTGCTGCCCACCTCCGTCGCGTACGCCGGCATGCCGTCCACCCGGTTCTGGGAGCTGGAGGACGCCCGGGTCAACCTGGCCGGCATCGGCGCCGGCGCGGGCGACCTGGCCCGGATGTTCGTGCTGGAGTACGGCCTGGTCTACGCCAACGACCACTTCCTGCTTCCGCTGGAACTGCCGGTCGGTTCGGCCACCCGGGTCCGCTCGCTGCTGGTCACCGACACCTTCGGCACCCAGACGCTGGTGCCGGCCGCCCCCGAGGGCGTCGCCCTGTTCCGCCCGGCCGGTGCCACCGGCGGCGGGGCGGCCGACGTGCTGGTCCTGCCCGCGACCGCGGCCGCCACGCTGGACTCGGCGCCCGTGGAGGAGGTGCGGCTCGGCCGGGACGAGACGGCCAACCTGGCCTGGGCGATCGAGCGGACGGTCACCGGCGCCACCGGCCGGCCGATCGACCGGGCCGCCCAGGTGGGCCGGGCCGCCGTGCCGCCGCGCCCGCCGGCCGACCCCGACGCGGACGTGCCCGCGCTGTCGTACGCCTTCGCCACCACCGTGCCGGAGAACTGGGTGCCGCTGCTGCCCGGCCCCACGCAGGACCGCCCCGACGTGGTCCGGCTGCGCCGGGTGCCGCTGCAACAGCCGAACCGGGACGGCGCGCCGGTCGCGGTGACCGGCTACAGCCGGCTGCTCGACTGGCGCGAACGGGACGGGCGGCTCGTCGAGCTGGCCTTCCCCGAGGAGGAGGTGCCCCGCGCCGGCAGCCGGCTGCTGCGCCGGTGGCAGCTGGCCCGGTGGGCCGACGGGTCGGTGCACCTCTGGCTCGGCCGTACCCGGCACGGCGGCGCGGGCGAGGTCTCCAGCGGCCTGCGCTACGACACCGTCCAACCGCGCTGACCATCCCGCCCGCGACCGACACAGACAGCGGAGAACTGCTCATGACGATCATCTGGAAGAAGGACCTGCCGCTGCCGATGGCGCGGCCCCGGTACTACGACTACGAATACCTGCGCGCCGACGACCTCACCCAGGCGCTGGACTACCTGCTGGCCCGGCAGAACCTGGCCGCCCGGCTGCTGCGCCCGGTGGGCGTGGTCAGCGGCCTCGACCTCACCGCCACCGGCGGCGACGTGACGGTCGGCCAGGGCGTGGCGATCGACGGCGACGGCAACGTGATCGTGCTGCCGGACAACCGCCGCACCACGCTCCCCGGCGACGGCACCTTCTTCGTCTGGATCGAGTACCACGAGTTCCTGACCGACCGGCGGGACGAGGGCGGCGTGGCCGCGGAGACCCGGTGGACCGAGGAGGGGCTGGTCAAGGTCAGCGCCACCGCACCCACCGACACGGCGCACGCGGTGCTGCTCGGCAAGGTGGCCCGCACCGGCGGCACGGTCACCGTGCAGGGCACCGGCCGGCAGGTCGCCGGGCTACGGGTGCCGGTCGGCGCGATCGTGCCGGCCGTGGGCGCCGGACCGCAGGCCGGCATCACGTTCCCCACCGACCCGGGCGGCGGCACCGGCGACGAGGCGTACGTCCGCTACTGGCCGTACAGCGGGGAGAACACGATCCTGCGGATCGCCAACAACAACGATCCCGACGACCTGATCGCGTTCACCCAGTACGGCGCGGACCGGCTGCGCATCGGCGGCGGCATGCTGCACCTGGGCAGCATGGAGGGCGTCAACGTCAGCGCCGGGCAGGTGGTCGGCTCCCTCGGCTTCTGGGGGCCGGGCGTGCAGCACGCCCAGTTCTCGTTCCGCGCGGGCCGGGGCTTCGAGCTGGTCGACCGCAGCGCCGACGGCCCGAACGTGGCCTACACCGAGAACAGCAAGCCGTACGCCGACCTGGCGGTCAAGGAACTGCGCGCCGCGACCGTACGCGGGCGCGGTGGGCTGTCCGTGGTCGCCGAGGGCGCCCTCGGCCTGCGGGCCACCGGCGGGGTCAGCGTGGTCAAGGACGGCAGCGGCAACGGTGACCTGACCGTCCAGGGCAGCGCGTGGGTCAACGGCCACCTCAACCTGCCGAACTGGAGCTGGATCAACGGCGGCACCCGGCTGCACATCGGCGGCCCGGAACGCCTGCACCTGCTCAACGCCGCCGGCGTCTACGTCGGCTTCGGCGGTGTCGCCGGCGCCGACAGCGGCTGCCTGTTCGTCGAGAACCGCAGCTCCTTCGGCGGCGACATGCGGGTCACCGGCAAGATGGTGGTCGGCCCGGCCACGCCGCCGCTGGCCTCGTGGAGCGGCGGTGGCATCAGCACCTTCGACCTGTTCGCCTCCGGCGCCATCTACCTCGGCAACAGCGAGGCCAGCGGCTACACGATCAGCCTCAACGCCGGCACCGGCGTCATCAAGGGCAAGTCGAAGCAGTTCGCCATCGACCACCCGCTTGACGGGCCGGACGCCGCGCAGCGCCGGCAGCTCATCCACGCCGCGCTGGAGGGGCCGGAGAACGGCGTCTACTACCGGGGCGAGGGCCGGCTGGAGAACGGGAGGGCCACCGTGGAGCTGCCCGCGTACTTCGAGGCGCTGACCCGGGCGGAGGGGCGGACCGTGCAGCTCACCCCGGTCTTCGAGGACGACGAGCCGGTCTCGGCGCTGGCCGCCGGCCGGGTCCGGGACGGGGCGTTCCGGGTTCGCACGGTCGACGGCTCCCCCGCCTCGCACGCCTTCTGCTGGCAGGTCACCGCGATCCGCGCCGACCTGGAGCCGCTCGCCGTGGAGGTGCCCGCATGATGCCGACCGGCTGGTGCCCGGGCACCCGCACCGTGACCGCCATGATGGGCACCTACCCGGGGACGAGCTGCGTGCGGATCTTTTTCGGGCCGGGCGACGGGCTGCCCGCGGGCGCCTGGACCGACCCGCGGCAGCGGCTGGCCCAGGCGCCCGCCGACGCCGACGTGATCGTGTCGCACAAGGACCCGGAGGTGGACGCCGCCGCGTTCGTCGCGGCCTGGCAGGCCACCGGCCGCACCGGCCGGCTGATCCTCGTGCCGCACCACGAGCCGGAGCAGCAGACCGGCGGCGACCCGGCCCCGGCCGCGTTCCGCACCTCGTGGACCCGGACCCGTAAGCAGGTGGGCGACCATCCCGCCCGGCTCGACGGCCGGTTGCGGCTCGCGGTCTGCTGGACCCTGCAATGGGTACGCCGGGTCGACGCCGCCGGACGCCGGGTCAACGACTGGCGCACCTGGTGGCCCGAGCACGAGGCCGACGCCGTGGACCTGGTCCTCGCCGACTGGTACCCGTACGACCCGACGGCCCGCAACCCGTTCCGCCCGGCCGGCTACGAGGAGCCCGCCTCCGCCCTCGCGATCATGGTGGAGCTGTCGCGGGCCACCGGGAAGCCGTGGGGCATCGCCGAGATCAACCATCCGCGGATCACCACGGCGGGTGGCTACCCGGCCGACCTGGACTCCGACGGCAGCCGCTGCGCCGCCTGGTACCGGCGGATGCACGCCTGGGCGAAGGCGAACGGCTGCCAGGTCTGGTCGCACTACCACCGCGACGAGGGCGACCTCACCGAGCGGAAGACCGAGCAGCAGGCGCTGCGCGAGCTGATCGCCGCCGAGGCGGCCGCGCCCCGCCGGCTCGCCCCGGCCCTGGAGACGCTGCGCGCCGAACTGACCCGGCGCTGGCCGGGCGCCGGCCGGACCGTTGCCGACTCGGCCCACCACGCCGACCACCGGCCCAACGCCCGGGGCGCGATCGACGCGCTCGACGTGGACGTCACCGGCGTGGACACCGCGGCGCTGCTGGCCGCGTTCCAGCGCCACCCGTCGGCGGCGTACTGGATCCACGCGGGCGCCACGGCGGACGCCGACGACGGCTGGACCCGGCGGCCGTATGCCGGGGCCGACCCCGGAAAGGACCGCCTGCACCTGGGCATCCGGTGCACCGAGGCGGCCGAGCGGGATCAGCGCCCGTGGGGCCTGGCCGAGGAGGCCGGGTCCGACGCCACGCGGTTCCTGGCGCTGCTGAAGGACCCGGCGGTGGCGCTCCAGCTGCGCGCGCTGCCCTGGCAGTACGTCGGCGGCGGCATCCCGAAGGGCATGTCCACGCTCGGCGTGCTCAACGAGATCGTGCAGACGGTCCGGGTCATCGGCGAGACCGTGGCCCGGCAGGCCGCCGACCCGGCCCCGGTCCGGGCGGCGCTGGCCCGGCTGCCCGAGCCGCGCCCGGCCGCCGGCCCGCCGGAACCGTCCGGCCGGGCGGACGGCACGCCGCCTGGGCCCGCCGGTCTGCCCCGGACCCCGGCCGAGGTCGACGCGCTCGCCGAGGCGGTGGCCGCGCGGGTCCTCGCCGCGCTGCCGGCGGACGCCTCCGGGGTGTCCGGCGGGGACCTGACCGCCGCGTTCCGGACCGCGCTGGCCGAGCTGGCGGGCTGAGCCGCCCGCCCGCCGGGTCGTCCGATCGGGTGAGCGGGCGGCCCGGGCGGCGGAGCGGCGGGATCCGCCGATCCCCGGGTTCGGCCCGCCGGTCGGCGGGCGGCCCGCACGATCGGCGGGACCCGGGAGCCGCCCGGGTCGGCGTGGCGCTGATAGCCGACTCAGGTATTGCCCCGGTGACCTGCGGTTTCGAGAGTGGACGCAAGCTTCGCCGCGCACGCCGCGGCGGTCATCCGCCGGCGTGTCGCGCCGCCGCGCGACGCCGGCCCGAGCAGGAAGCGGAGGCACCCCGATGGACACCGCGAGCATCGACACGGACTACCAGGTGACCGTCTTCGAGGAGGACGACGACCCGGAGACCCTGATCGGCGACGAGATCGAGTACGACCTCGCCGCGGACGAGGAGCAGTGACGTGAGCGCTCACCTGGCACCCGCACTGCGGGTGCTGCGCGACGAGATCAACAGCCGCTGGCCGCACCGGGACCACAGCTCGGACGGCTGGATCGGCGACGCCGCCCACCAGGCGCGCCGCTCGGACCACAACCCGGACGGCGACGACGCCTCGGTCAACGCCCTCGACGTGGACGTCGACGGCATCGACCCGCTGCTGGTGGTGCGGCACGCCATCACCCACCCGTCCTGCCAGTACGTGATCTGGAACCGGACGATCTGGAGCCGGACCCGCGGGTTCACCGCCGCGCGCTACACCGGCAGCAACCCGCACCAGAAGCACCTGCACGTCAGCGTCAGCCACCAGCGGTCGCTGGAGGACAGCCTGCGGGCGTGGGGCATCGCCACCGCGGCGGCGACCCGGCTGGGCGACCGGGTGCTGAAGAACGGGTGCCGGGGCAGCGACGTCCGCGAGATGCAGACCCTGGCCAACCGCCTGAACGCCCGGCTCACCGTCGACGGCGCGTTCGGCCCGCGCACCGCCGCCTGGGTCCGCGCGTTCCAGCAGGCCCGGAAGCTGACCGTGGACGGGATCGTCGGCCCGGCCACCCTGGCCGCCCTGCGGCAGGCCACCGCCCGGCCGCAGCCGCAGCCGCAGGCGGGGCGGGCGCCGGGGTGCCGCACCCTGAAGCAGGGCAGCACCGGCGAGGACGTGGCGTTCGTCAAGCGGTTCATCGGCACCCGCCGGTGCGGCCCGGCCGGCGTCGACTTCGACGCGGCCACCGAGGCCGGAGTCCGCTGGTACCAGCGGATGCGCGGGCTAGACGACGACGGCGTGGTCGGCCGGCTCACCTGGGGGCAGATGGGCGTGCGGATCACCTACTGACCGGGCCGGACCCGGTCAGCCCTGCCGCAGCGCCGGCATCGGCACCGGCACGGCGAGCGCCGTGGCGCCGGCGCCCGCGCCCTTCTCGCAGGTGTTCGGCGGCACGGTGCCGATGCCCCGGGTGGCGGGGCGTTCCGCCGCCCAGAACATGAAGCCCAGCATCCCGGCCGTGCTGCCCGCGCCGTTCGGCGCGACGCTCTGCACGTACGGGGCGGCGGCCTTCTGCACCGAGGTGGCGTAGTCGACGCACTCGGGCAGCGGCTTGCCGCCGTAGGCCAGGTAGACCGCGCCGGTGAACTTGGCCGGGGCGAGCGGAGGCACCGCCGGGCTGTACTGCGGCTTGCCGTCGACGTGCTCCTGCCAGTTCGCCTGGGCCGTGCCGGCCGCCACGGGCCGAGCGGTGACCATGGCGTTGGCGTAGTCGAGCACCGGGGCGCCGGTACGCAGCCAGTCGGCGGTGGCCTTGCGGTTGAGGTCGATCAGCCAGCGGTCGCCGGCGGCCACGTCGATGGTGAGCCGGGCCGGCGCGCGGGCGCCGGTGGCGTCGTAGGGGTGGACGGCCCGGTAGGCGTCGATGAAGGACTGGAGGCCGGCCAGGTTCGGGGCGGTGTTCTGCTCGTAGTCGATCTCGAAGCCGACGCCGAGCCGGGTGGCCACCGCGGCGGCCCGCTGCCCGAGCAGGGTGGGGTTCTCCGCGAGCGCCGCGTCCCAGTCGTCGGTGTAGGTGATGCCGCCGACGGAGAGCATCACCCGGACGCCGCGGCTGGTGAAGTACTGCACGATCTCGCTGGTCATGCCGCGCGGCACCCCGTCGAGGGTGGTGGCGTCGGTGGTCTGGCGCAGCAGGTCGAGCGGGTTGACGAAGCTCAGCACCACGAGGTTGACCGAGGGCCGGCCGTCACCCCGGTCGACCAGCCAGTGGTTCTGGCTGTCGAACTGGGCGACCGTGCGGGCCGTTCCCCAGGTGCAGAAGTCGTCGCCGCAGTGCCAGGCGCCGTAGACCTGGATCGGGGTGGCCGCCAAGGGCGCGGGCGCGGGCTTCGGCGCGGCGACGGCCGGACCGGTGGTGGCGAGGACGAGCAGCAGAGCGGCAAGGAGTACCGAGCGTCGCATGGGGACCTCCCCGACTGTTCAGTACGCCTTGTTTACAGTAAAGCGACGACCTGCGTCAATGCGTCCCGGCGATCTGGTCCAGCACGCGTCGCTGGAAGGCGCGGGCCTCCGGGCCGGCCGGTGGAGGGCCGCCCCGGCGGGCCACGATGGAGCGGCGGATCAGCTCGGCGTCCGGGTCGTCGGCTTCGAGCCGCCGCCCGGCGTCCACCTTGCCCAGCCAGACGCCGTCGCGGCAGCGGACCAGCGCGCGGCAGGCGCCCAGCACCGCGTCCTCGGCGCCCGGGGCAGGGGCGTCGCCGGGCGGGGTGGGCAGGGCCAGCCACCAGCGCAGCGCCTCGACCAGCAGCCGCCGCAGCTCCACCGGCCCGGGATCGGCGAAGACCTCGGCGGCGGGCGGCCCGAGAAGGGCCAGCCCGGACTGGCGCAGGATGCTGCGGTCCAGGGCGTACCAGAACCGCCCGTCGGCGGCGGGCCGGTCGGCGGGGTCGTAGGTGGCCCGGAACGGCATGGTCGCGCCGCTGTTCAGCTCGACCTCGAAGCCCGGCTCGGGGGTGCCGGAGGCGGCCGTGACCCGCCGGTAGACCACCAGTTCGAGCCCTCGCGCCGGGCACGCCAGCGCCTCGTGCCGCAGCCGGTCCACCAGCGCCCGCTTCGCCGGCCCGTCCACCGGCCGGGCGACCACGAGGGCCACGTCCACGTCGCTGCGTCCCGGCTGGTACGCGCCCAGCCCCACCGAGCCGGCCGCGTACGCGCCGACCAGGTCGTCGCCGAGCACGGCCCGGGCCCGCCCGACCAGCTCGTCGAGATAGCGGCGCACGTCGTCGTCCATGCCGGCATCCTGCCGCTCGGCGGCGCGGCGGCGCGGGCCGGGGTCAGTCCGGCGGGTCGGGGCAGCAGACGGTCAGCGCGCCCGGGACCACCTTCACCTTCAGCTTCTTGGCGGTCCCCCGCGCGCCGCCGTCCAGCTCGTACGTCTTCGGCTCGGCGAAGCGGACGGTGACCCTCCGCCCCCGGGTGATCCGGACGAAGGGCGACTCCTCGGACCGGCCGGCGGCCATCCGTCCCAGCGTGCGGGCCCAGTCCACGGCGCCGCTGGCGGTGGACACGCCGATCTCCAGCGCGCCGTCGTCGGGCCGGGCGTCGTCGAAGGCGGGGATGCCGCCGGTGATGGTGCCGACATTGCCGAACAGCACGCAGCTCGCCTCCCCGTCGAACCAGTCCGCGCCGTCGACCCGGATCCGGGTCCGTACGCACTCGCCGCGGACGTGCCGCAGCCCGGTCCAGACGTACGCGATCCGGCCGAGCCTGCCCTTGAGCTTGCGATCGGCGTCGCGGATCAGGTCGCCGTCGAATCCGGCGCCGGCCATCACCGCGAAGTGCTCCCCGTTGAGCCGGCCCAGGTCCAGCTCGCGCCGCCGGCCGTGCAGGGCGATCCGGAGCGCCTCGGGGAGGTCGGCGGGGATGCCGAGGTTGGTGGCGAAGAGGTTGGCGGTGCCGGCGGGCAGGATGCCGATGGGCACGTCCGATCCCGCGAGGGTGTCGGCACAACGCCGCACCATGCCGTCACCGCCCCAGACGAGGACCAGCTCGGCGCCCTTGTCCAGCGCCTTGCGGACCTTCCTCGGCGCCTTGCGGCTCTTCGGCACCTCGTACCAGAGGAGCCGCCCGACCCCGGCGGCGACCAGGCCGGCGCGCAGCTCGTCGAGACCGCCGCCGAAGGTCTTCTTCCGGTGGGCCACGACCGCTACCACGCCGGCCGGCGGCACGCCGGTCTCGGTGGTGGGGCGGTCGGCCGTGCTCGTGCTCATGGCCTTCGTTGGTACCCCGCCGCCCGCTCGCCCACGCCTGCCGGGCGGGGGACACGCCCGATTCGGATCAGCCGCAGGCTGTGATCGACCGACCTCGTTCGGTACAGTACGGGCGATCGCCGGCGTTGCCCGGTGATCGGGGGGGTGCCCGGGATGACGCGAGGCGGCGGACGGCTGACGCGGGTCGCGCTGCGTCTCGGCCTGCTGCTGGGCGGGGTCGCGGCGGTCTGGGGCGTCCACGAGGCCGCCGCCGGCAGCGCCGCGCAGGCGGCCGAGCGTCCCCCGTCCGGCGCCGTCCGCCTGCTCACCGGCACGCTGAGCCCGGTCCTCGACGCGGTGAATCACTCCATCTCCGGCGCGGCGTCGGCACCCGTTTCCGGCGATCGCGCCGGGGCGCGACCGGACCGCCGGGTGGTCACCCGGCCGGACGGCCGCACCGCCGCTCCCGCCACCCGTCCCGGTTCGGCCCGCACCTGGGGATCGGCCGGCCGGCGGACCGCCCCGGACGCCCGCCACCACGATCGGCGGTCCGCCCCGAGCGCCCGCCACGACGGTCGGCGGTCCGGCGCGGACGCCCGCCACGCCGGCCGGCGGTCCGCCCCGAACACCCGCCACGAAGCCCGGCGCTCCGGCGCGGACGCCCGCCACGAAGCCCGGCGCTCCAACGCGGATGCCCACGGCGCCCGGTGGTCCCGTGCGGACTCCCGCGACGGCACCCGCCGGCCGGTCGATCCGCGGCGCGCCGCGACCGGGCCGGAGCGGCGGGCGGGCGGCGGGCTCGGCAAGGCCCTGGCCCCGATCCGCGCGGGGGTGCTCGACCCGGCGGCCGGGGCGCTGCGGCCGGTCACCGACCCGGTGCGGGACCGGGTGCTCGCCCCGGTGGCCGGCGCGCTCCGGCCGGTCACCAGGCCGCTCGGCCCGATTCTCTCCCCCGTGTGGCGAGCCGTGGAGCCGGTGCGCCGGCCACTGGGTCCGATCCTGGCGCCGCTGACGCCCGTGAGCGACCTGCTGCACCCGCCCAGGGGTCCGGTCACCACGCCACCACCCGGCACCAACCCGCCGGGCAAGCCGCCCGGCACGCTGCCCAGCGCGTCGCCGCCGGGCAAGCCGCCCGGCACGCTGCCCAGCGCGTCGCCGCCTGCCGACGCCGCCGGCACCACCGGCCGCGCTGATCGTCCGGCCCCGCGCGGGTCTGCCGACACCTCGGGGGTTCCGGCCCACGCCAACGGCCATGCCGCCGAGGCGGACGCGGGCCTGGCCACCAGAGGTCCGTCGGACGCCATCCGTACCGCGCGGCCGGGCCAGGCCGGCAGCGGACAGCCCTCCCGGCCGGGCCCGACCCAGACGGACGTGGACCGGACCCCGGCGTTGCCGGCCCCGCCGGGTAGCGCGGCGGCCGGGTCGCCGGGCGCCGGTCACGGTGTGACGGCCGTCGTCGGCGCCACCCCCTGGGCCCCGCCGGTGCTGACCGGCGGCCGCAGCGGCCGGGCCGACGACCCGGCGCCGGCGTCGCGCTCGCCGCGCCCGGACACCCGGCCCGCCTGAGCGGCCGGCGGCAGCAACCGCCTGGGCATCCGACGCCCCGGCCTCCGCCCCGCGTCAGTTGCACGGCCGCTCACGGCCGGCGCCGGCCGACCACCGCTCCCGGCGCCTCCCACTTCCGCGATCACCCTGGTGACCAGGAGTTTTCATGAGTACAGCCACACCCGTGGTCCGGGCCCGGTGGTGCGACATCGGCCGGATCGCCGACCTCGTCGCCGAGGCCCTCGCCCCCACCGCCCTCGCGGCCTGGCTCGTCCCGGACGCGCATCGCCGCACCGCCGTGCTGGCCGCCGTGGCCCGGATCTGGACCGAACACGCGATGCTCTTCGGCGACGCGTTCCTTCTGGGGGACGGCACGGCGGCGACCGTGTGGTTCCACCGCTACCGGCCCATCCCGTCGCCGGCCCGGTACGCCGACCGCCTGGCCGCGGCCGCCGGCCCGGACGAGGAGCGCTTCCTGCGGCTCGACGAGGCGCTCGCCGCCCGGCGACCGGCGGAGGCGCACAACCACCTCGCACTGCTGGCGGCGCCCGGCCCGGCAACCCTCCGCCGCGCCGCCGCGGTGCTCGCCGGCGCCCAGCGGTGGATGGACACGCTGAGCCTGCCGACGTACGCGGAGGCGTTCACGGAGACCGACCGGGACCTGTTCCGGCGGCACGGGTACGCCGACCGGGAGCCCTTCGCGGGACCGGGCGACACCACCACCCACCCGATGTGGCGGCTGTCGCCGGTCTGGGCCGAACAGCCCGGCGCCAACGGGCGCTGGCCGGTGCGCCGGATCAGCGGCCGGGCCCGCAACGGCCGGACCGCCGGGTGGGCCCTGAGCTGAGCGGGATCCGGGCCGGGGCGGTCGACGCCCCGACCCGGATCGGTTCAGCGCAGCGGTGGGCTGGCGTACCGCACCAGTTCGAGAGCCTGCTCGTCGAACCAGGCGCCGGCGGCCGGGTCGGCGATGCCGCCGCGCGCCGGGTCGCGCCCGGTGCCGGTGCCCCGGTCGCACTGCCCGTCGGACTGGCCGGGCGTCTTCACCCACAGGAACGCGTCGGCGAGCGGGTCACCGGTGGCCGTGGTGGGCCGCAGCCCGAGCCCCCGGTCGGGTGGGTTGCACCAGGTCTGCGGGTCCGGCCAGCTCACCCCGGCCGGCGGGGTCCACGGCCCCTGCCCGTTGCGGCTGGTGTCCACCACGAAGTGGGCCAGCCGGTCCGCCGGCACGTCGCCGACGTTCTCGGCGTACCAGGCGTCGGTGCGGCCCCAGGTGCTGAAGTCGGCCGGGTCGGCCGGGTAGTACTGGCTGGCGCACCAGTCGAAGTGGCCGCGCGCCCACTCTGGACCCTCGGTGCCGTAGTGGACGCACTTGGAGATCCAGTCGCCGTACTTGAGCTGCCGCTCGGTCGTCTCATAGTTGGAGACGTTGAGGAAGAAGCCGTCGGCCCGGCCGACGCCCGCCTTGACCAGCCGGTCAGCGGCGTCGCCGACCCCGAGCCAGGCGCTGTGCGTGCCGTCGAGGTAGACGCTCGTGCGGGGCAGCGCGGTGAGCTTGTCGACGGCGTAGTTGAGCATCGCGAACCGGTCGGCGGCGGCCGTCGCCGGGTCCGCCTCAGCCGGGCGGCACCAGTCCTGGCTGCCGTTGATGGTGGTGTACCAGGGGATGATGCCGAGGCCGTCGGGCTCCAGCATGACGGCCACCTCGTGGCCGCCGATGCCGCGGGCGAAGGCGTCGATCCACTGCTCGTACTCGGCCACCGAGGTGGCGCCGCCCGCCGAGTACTGCGCGCAGTCGCGGAACGGGATGTTGTAGGCAACCAGCACGGGCACGGTCTTCTTGCCGGCCGCCCGGCGTACCTCGGCGTTGACCGTCCGGCCGACCGCGGCGGCGGATCCGCCGGTCACCCAGACCGCCTGCGGCGTCTGGATCATGGCGCGCAGCCCGGCGGCCTCCCGGCGGTGACCGGCGGCGGTCAGCTCGGCGATCTGGGCCACCGCCCCGTGGTCGGGCCGGGGCGTGTAGAACCGCACGCCGTCGCGGAGTTCGGCGCCGGCCGGTGCGGGCGAGAAGGGCACGGCTGCCGCGAGGGTCGCGGCGACGGCGGCGACACCGGTCAGGGCGCGCCGCCGGAAGGGGGTCAGGGCCACGTCATTGCTCCTGAGGGGGACGGGGGAACGGGTGATGGGAGCGTTCCCGCAGCTCGTCCGAGCCTGCCCGGCGCAGCCGCGACTGTCAATGTCCCGCGCCGGGCCCGCGCGACCAACACCACACCGGATCCGCCGGAGGCCGGTGCCGTCGCCGCAGCTCCGCTAGCCTGCGAGCCGGGCAGGGACACGATTCGGCCGAGCAGTCGGAGGGTATCGGGTGCGGATGCATCAGACCGGTGACCACGACGACGCTTCCGCGACCCCCACCCCAGGGCGGAAGCGTCGACGCCATCGCCTGCTGGTTTTCCTGGCGGTGTTCGCGCTGCTGGCGGGCTCGGGCCTGCTGGCCGGCGGCTACTACTTCGACAGCGTGCCGACGCCCACCGACCTCAAGCTGCCGGAGTCGACCACCGTCTACTACGCCGACGGGCGCACGCCCATGGCGAAGCTGGGCGCGGAGAACCGCACCATCGTCCCGTACGACCAGATGAACGACTCGGCCAAGCAGGCCATCGTGGCGGCCGAGGACCGCACCTTCTGGACCAACAAGGGCGTGGACTTCAAGGGCGTGCTCCGGGCGGCCTGGGCGAACGTCACCGGCGGGCAGCGGCAGGGCGCCTCCACGCTGACCCAGCAGTATGCCCGGGTCGCCGCCGACCTGCGCGGGGTGACCTACTCGCGGAAGCTGCGCGAGGCGGTCGTCGCCTGGAAGCTGGACGACACCTACAGCAAGGAGGAGATCCTCGGCTTCTACCTGAACACCGTCCCGTTCGGCCGGGGCGCGTACGGGATCGAGGCCGCCGCGCAGACCTTCTTCGGCAAGACGGTGCGCCGGGACGCCCCGCCGAAGCAGCAGCTCACCCAGGCCGAGGCGATGGTGCTCTGCGCCATGGTGAAGCAGCCGGAGGCGGACCCGGCCGACCCCGAGGGCTCCCCCGGCTACGACCCCCGGCGCAACGCCCTCGCGAAGCAGAACTCGATCGACCGCTGGAACTACATCCGCGACGGCATGGTGAAGCTCGGTTACCTCACGTCGGAGCAGGCGGCGAACCTCGCGTACCCGGACTCGGTGCGGCCGATCGACCGCGACGCGGGCCGCTCGGACCTGGACCGGCCGACCGGCCTGGTCGTCAACCACGTGCTCAGCGAACTGCGGGATACCGAGGAGTTCCGCGGCAAGTCGGACGAGGTGATCCGCGACGGCGGCTACAAGATCGTCACCACCATCGACAAGCGGGTGCAGGACGCCGCGGAGGCCGCCGCCGACATCCGCCGGGACACCGCGCCGAAGGCGGTCCGGGACCAGCCGAAGAACTGGCAGGCCGCGCTGGTCGCGGTCGAGCCCGGCACCGGCCGGGTGCTCGGCTACTACGGGGGCGGCAGCGGTTCCGGCGCCGACTACGCCGGCTGGTACCGCGACGAGAACGGCCAGGCCCGCGGGTTCGGCCAGCACCCGCCGGGCTCCTCGTTCAAGGTGTACGACCTGGCCGCCGCCGTGGAGAACGGTATCTCGGTGAAGCAGCGGTTCGACTCGCCGGACACCAAGGAGTTCCCCGAGTCGGGGCGGACCAAGGGCAGCGCGGCCGGCCCGATCCGCAACGCCGAACACGCGGCCTGCCAGCCGAACTGCGCGCTCTGGGAGGCGACGGTCGCCTCGCTGAACGTCACCTACTTCGAGCTGACCGAGAAGCTCGGCACCGCCAAGGTCATCGACATGGCGAAGCGGGCCGGGGTCGAGTCGATGTGGGAGACCGTCAAGGGCAACCCGCAGCCCCAGCGGGTGGATCTGCGGAACGAGCCCGCGGACGAGGTGGCCCGCCGGTTCTCCACCGAGGTGGGCATCGGCCAGTACGGCATCAGCGTGCAGGACCACGCCAACGGAATGGCCACGTTCGCGGCCGGCGGCAAGCGCGCCGAGGCGCACTTCGTCCGGTCGGTGACCAAGGGCGACGAGAAGATCTACGGCGAGCAGCTCAAGACGACCGACCTGGGCCTCGACCAGGAGGCGATCAACCAGCTCGACTGGACGCTGCGCCGCGTCAAGGCGGCCAAGCTCGACAACGACTGGGACTCCGCCGGCAAGACGGGCACCTGGCAGGCCGGGCAGAGCACCACCCAGAACGTGCACACGTGGATGGTCGGCTGGACCGGCGCGCTGGCCTCCGCCGTCTGGCTGGGCACCACCGACGGCAAGCCGCTCAAGACGACGGACGGCAGCTACGAGGTCTACGGCTCCACCGGGCCGGGGCCGATCTGGCGGCAGTTCATGGCGGACGCGACCGCGGCGTTGAAGCTGGACCCGGGCAAGTACCGCTTCCAGGATCCGGCGTTCCCGGACGACCCACCGGAGACCAGCGCACCGGCAACGCCGCCGGCGACCTCCTCGCCCACCCCGTCCGCCCGGCCGACCCCGAGCCCGGCGCCGTCGCGCCCGAGCCCCACCCCGAGCGAGCGGCCGACCGCGCCGCCGACCGTCTCCCCCTCGTTCAGCCCGTTGCCGAGCCTGTCGCCGTCGAAGACCCGGCGGCCCCGGTGAGCCCCGGGCCGCCACCGGCGGTGCGATGATCGACGGCGTGGGGGACCCGACGACGGAGGCGATCAGGGCGGCCTGGGCGGCGCTGGGCGGTGACCCGGCCGCCGCGTCGGCGGTGCGGCCGGCCGGCCCCGACGGCGTGCTGCCGGCGCGGCTGCCGGTGACCGGCCTGGCCGTGTCGTGCGTCGCCGCCGCCGGGCTGGCCGCCCTGGAGCTGGCCCGGGAACGCGGGGCCGCGACGGACGGCCCGCTGACGGTGGACAGCCGCGCCGTGGCGGTCTCCTTCACGAGCGAACGGCACCTGCGGGTGGACGGGCGGGCGTTCAGCGGCTTCGCCCCGCTGTCCCGGTACTGGCCGGCCGCGGACGGCTGGGTGCGTACCCACGCCAACTACCCGCACCACCGGCGGCGGCTGCTGGCCGCGCTCGACCTCGACCCGGACCGCCCCGACGACGAGGCGCTGGTGGCGGCGGTGGGCGAGCGGATCGCCGCCCGCCCGGCGGCCGAGGTCGAACAGCGGGTGACCGCGGCCGACGGGCTGGCCGTCGCCGCCCGCAGCCCCGAGCAGTGGGACGCCCACCCGCAGGCCGCAGCCGTCGCGGCGGAGCCCCTGGTCCGGCTGCGCGCCGACGCCCCGGCGGCGGCCCGCCCGGCGCCGCCCGCGCCGCCCGGGCTCCCGGCCGACGGGGTACGCGTGCTCGACCTCACCCGGGTGATCGCCGGCCCGGTGGCCACCCGGTTCCTCGCCCTGCTCGGCGCCGACGTGCTGCGCGTCGACTCCCCCGGGCTGCCGGAGCTGGAGCCGCAGCACCTGGACACCGACGCCGGCAAGCGCTCCGCCCTGCTCGACCTGACCCGCGAGGGCGACCGGGCCCGGTTCGCGGCGCTGGTCGCCGACGCCGACGTGGTGGTCACCGGCTACCGGCCGGGGGCCCTGGACCGGTGGGGCCTCGGTCCCGAGGCGCTGCGGCGGCACCGCCCCGACCTGGTGGTGGCGCGGCTGTCGGCGTGGGGCGGCAGCGGCCCGTGGGCCGGGCGGCGCGGCTTCGACAGCCTGGTGCAGGCCGCCACCGGCATCGCCGAGGTCGAGCGGCAGCCGGACGGCACCCCGGGCGTGCTGCCCGCCCAGGCGCTCGACCACGGCGCCGGCTACCTCCTCGCCGCGGCGGTGCTCCGGGCGCTGGCCCGGCGCGGGAACGACGGGGGCGCCTGGACGGCGGAGCTGTCGCTGGCGCGTACCGCCCGGTGGCTGCGGCACGACCTGCCGGCCGGATCGGCCCCGGCCGGCGCCCCGCCGGACCCCGACCCGTGGTGCGCCGAGCGGGACGCCCCCGCGGGCCGCCTCCGGTACGCGCTGCCGCCGCTCACCCTGCCCGGCGGCCGGCGTACCTGGGCGACCCCGCCGACGCGCTGGGGCGGCGACCCGGCGGCCTGGCCGGCGCGCTGAGCACGGAGGAGGAACCGATGGCGCAGGAACCGCCGGAGCTGGTGGTGCCGGACGCGGACGCCTGGCGGGACTGGCTCGCCGCCCACCACGACGAGCCGGCGGGCGTGTGGCTGGTGCTGGCCAGGCGGGGCACCACCACCCCCACCAGCCTGACCTACGACCAGGCCCTGGACGAGGCGCTGTGCCACGGCTGGATCGACGGCCAGAAGCGGCGCCGGGACGAGACCACCTTCCAGCAGCGCTTCACCCCGCGCCGGCGGCGCAGCCCCTGGTCGGCGCGGAACGTGGGGATCGTCGCCCGCCTGGTCGAGGAGGGCCGGATGCGACCGCCCGGGCTCGTCGAGGTGGAACGCGCCCGGGCCGACGGCCGCTGGGACGCCGCGTACGCCGGGCAGGCCACCGCCGAGGTCCCGGCGGACCTGGCCGGCGCGCTGGCCGGGAACGACCGCGCCCGGGCGATGTTCGAGGTGCTCACGGCCCAGAACCGGTGGTCGATCATCTACCGGCTCGCCAGTCTCAAGCGGGCGGAGACCCGGGCCCGGCGGATCACCGAGTTCGTCGACATGCTGGCCCGGGGCGAGACCCCGCACCCGCAGAAGCGCCGGCCTCCCGCAGCGGACTGATCCCCCGGTCAGCCCGCGAGCACGAGCCGGCGCAACTCGATGTCGAGGGTGGCCGCGTCCACGCCGCCCGGCCAGCCGCGCAGCAGCGCGCCGCCCTTGGCGACCACCACCACGGCCGGGGGCTCGCGGACCGCGTATGACCGCCACACCGTGCCGTCGGCGTCGAGCACCACCGGGTACCCGACCCGGTGCTCCCGCAGGTAACGCTGGACGTCCTCGGGCCGGTCCTCGGTGGCCACCCCGACGAGGACGACCTCGTCGGCGTGGCGGCGGGCCAGCTCGCTCAGGGCCGCCTGGCGATCGGCGCAGACCGTGCACCAGGAGGTGAAGAAGACCAGCACGACCGGACGGTCGGCCCACAGGTCGGCGAGGGCGACCGGGCTGCCGTCGGTGAGCGTGCCGGTGACGGCGGGCGCGCCGGGCGCCCCGGACGGCGCCGGGCGCAGCGCGAGGCCCGCCGGGGCCGGTCCGGGCAGTGCCGCGGCGCCACCGGCGACCGGCGCCGGCCGCGCGGGCGGCTCGTCGCCGCCGGAGCAGCCCGTCACGGCGAGCGCCGCCGCCAGGGCGACGGCGGCCAGGCGGACGGCGTACCCCCGGGTCATGACGGCACCACCGCGACCAGGGCCGGTCCCTCGCTGTCGTTCGGGGTGAGGTCGACCGGCGGGTGACCGTCCACGATCAGCCGGTAGGCGTCCCGCGCAACCAGGTCGACCGGCACGGCGAACTCGCAGTACGTCGGCACGCGCGGCACCTCCAGATCCTCGGCGAAGGTCGCCACCGACCGGCCCGGGGAGAGCGCGCCCTCGGCGAGCGTCCGGCCGGCGGCGTCGACGACCTGGAACGGCGACCGGTTGTGGAAGTGGGTGTAGGGGCCCGTGCCGGCGCACTCGACGCCCGCCGGCCGTATGTTGATGTCGCGGACGAGCACCCGCACGGTCATCGCCTTCCGGGCCTCCTCGGCGTCACCGCACGCGGTGAGCACGCCGGTGAGCAGCGACGGCAGCACCAGCGCTGCCAGCAGGCGGCGCATCTTGTCCTCCTGGTCGTCGGGGCGGGTCCGGGGCGACGCGGCCACGCGGGCCGCGCCGCCCCGGTGCGCGGTCAGCCGAGCTGTGCCCGGGGCCGTTCGACCCGGCACTGGCTGGTCACGGTCCGGCTCGGGTCGCTCTCCGAGGTGGCGGTGAGCGTCACCAGGGTGGTCGCGGTCGCATCGGAGCCCGCGCCGACCGAGACGGCGACCGGGGTGCTGGCCCCGAACTCGGCCGTGGCCAGCTCGTTCGGCAGCTCGACCCGCCAGCCCTGGCCGCCGACGGTCGCCGACAGCCGGTAGACGTCGGACCGCAGGTACGCCCCCGCGTCCTCCGGGTGCGGCTGCTCACCGGCCACGTACGTCCCGGTGTTGGTCAGGTCGAACGTGCAGGTGGCGCCCGTGCCGGTGGGCTGGCCCCGGGTCACCAGGTGGCCCTTGGACAACGCCACCCCGTGCGTGCTCGGCCCGGCGCCGTCGAGCGACCGGACGGCCACCGTGTACGACAGCACCCCGTCGCCGTCCCGGCGCAGGTTGAGCACGTAGAAGTGCAGCCGGTTGGCCTCGTCCACGTACTCGTACTCGCTGCCGGAGTTGGCCCCGGCGTGGAACAGCGCGTCGGACAGCTGCCGGTAGTCGCCCATGGTGATCTTCTGCGGGGTGCCGTTCGGCTGGTAGAAGTCGACCATGTCGATGTCCTGCGGGTTGGCGTCGACCACCCACACGAACGGCGCGCTGTCGGTGTTCTTGGTCTTGCTGATCAGCACGCCGTTGTCCGGGGTGAACGAGTCCGCGCCCAGGCGGTCGACGACCTCGACGGTGTAGTTGTTGTACCGGCCGCCGTCGCAGAGCGGGTCGGTCGTGACGCTGCACGCCGGCGAGCGGTCGGTGTTCATCGCGATGTTGAGGCCGGTGAGACCGCCGGGACCGGCGTCCACGGCGCGGGCGGTCACGTCGGCGACCACCATTCCGGAGGTGGCCAGCCCCTCCCGGGACAGCCGCAGCACGTGCTCCTCACCGAGCAGACCGATCTTCAGCTTGTCCCGCAGCATGTGCAGCGAGCCCATCGAGCCGCCGTTGACCGGTGGGATCTGCCAGCGGGTGTGCGGTCCGCCCGGACCGTTGAACGACCCGCGCGACATCATGCTCCAGATGCCGGTGTACGCGCGGCGCAACGGCGTGCCGTACGGGTTGTTGTAGTTGTCGCCGATGCTCAGCAGGTGGCTCAGCTCGTGGGCGTACACGCCCTGGCCGGAGCTCTCCGCCTGGGTGGAGGAACCGCCCCCGGCGTTGGGCCAGATGGTGGCGGCCGCCTTCCACGAGGTCCACTCGACGTACCGGGTCTTCGCGTAGTTGGGCAGGGTGGGGTCCGGCGGGCCCCACGCGTCCGGCACGTCCTCCTTCGTCTGGAACATCATCTGGCCGAACTCCTGCCAGGTCGACGACTCGTCCTGGCCGGCCGAGAGGATGAAGACCAGCTCGAAGCTGTCGGCCACCGCGTCGCCGACCGCCGCGCGCCAGGCGCCCAGCCCGTCGGTGCGGATGTTCTTGGCGCACGCCTCCCCGGTCGGGCAGGCGCCGGGGTTGAAGCCGTTGTCGATGCCGTACTGGTAGGACTTCGCCGGCATCCGGTACGGGCCGAAGCCGCTCAGGTCCACCCCGTACCGGCCGTTGGAGTCCTGCATCCAGTACTCGTGCAGGGTGTGTCCCCGGTTCAGGTCGCCCGGCTTGTTGAGGAAGTCCGTGTAGAACCCCGCGACCTGGTCGCGCGGCACGTTCGCGGCGGTCGCCTGCGGGTTGCCGAAGACCGTCGAGCCGGCCGGCTGGGTGATGACGAACGGCTGGTCCACGTAGTCCAGCGTGACCAGGGCGATGTTGAAGTTGCGGACCGAGCCGCGCACGGTCGGGTCGGCCCAGTTGCGGCCCGGCACCTGCCGGTAGTCGTCCCAGGTCATCGTGTCGGGGTTCTGCCAGCGCTGGGGGTCGAGCGGCTGGAACGGGGCGGGTCCGGCCGGCGGGTCGCCCGGTGCGGCGGCGGCCGGCCCGGCGGAGCCGGTCGCGACCAGGACGGTCGTGACGGCGGCCGCCAGCACCGAGCGCCACACCGCACGCCTGGTGGGCAGAAGGTGCATCGAGTCACCTCTCAGGTCGGGAGCGGGTGAGGGCGGGACGATCAGGAGGCGCTCGCCGCCCGCATTGATCACGCCCGATTCCGACCCTAGGAGCCGGCCGGCGGGGCGGTCACCGTGCAGATGTCGGCAGGTGGGCCGGCGACTTCCGACACGTGCAGGACGGTCACGTACTGGGGACGGGCGCGGTGTCGGCCCGCTCGGCCCGCCGCAGGTCCCGGCACAGCCGTTCCTCCAGCTCGGGCGCCAGCGCGCCCCGGGGCGGGCGGCACGGGCCGCCGTACCGGCCGGCCAGCCCCATGGCCAGTTTCATGGCCTGCACACCCTCGGTGCGGGCGCCCCAGCCGAGCAGAGGGTGCAGCCGGGCGTAGAGCGGCAGCGCGGCGGCCAGGTCGCCGGCCGCGCAGAGCCGGTGCAGGCGCAGGCAGAGCCGGGGCAGGGCGTTGGGGCAGCGCGCGAGCCACCCGGTCGCGCCGCACACGGTCAGCTCCAGCAGCACGTCGTCGGCGCCGGCCAGCACGTCGAGGTGGGGGCAGAGGTCGCGGACCCGGTGCAGCCGGCGGACGTCGTCCTCCCGTACCGCCACCACGCCGTCGGTCTCGGCGATGCGGGCCACCAGCTCCGGCGTGAGGTCCACGGTGGCCTCGGCCGGGTCGCGGCACACCACCACCGGCAGCCCGACGGCGGCCACCTCGCGGTAGTGCGCGACCACCTCGGCGGGGCCACCCGGGTAGCCGACCGGCGGCGGGACGAGCACCGCCCGCGCACCGGCGGCGCGCGCCTGCTCGGCCCACTGGCATGCCTGCCTGCTGCCGTACGCCCCGACGGCCGGCAGGACCGCGCAGCCCGGCGGCGCCGCCTCCACGGCGGCGCGGACCACGTCGGCGCGCTCCCCCTCGGACAGGGCCGGGTACTCCCCCAGCGGGCCACACGGGGTCACGCCCCGGCAGCCGGCGTCGCCGAGCCACCGCACATGCTCCTGGAGCCGGTCGTAGTCGACGGAGAGGTCGTTCCGGAACAGCGTGGGGAGGGCGACGACGACACCCTGCCACGGCGTGGTTGCGGCCACGACGGTGTTCCCTTCTCAGTGGAACCGGCCCCGCACACGTTAGGTGGCGTCCCGGCCCGCGGTCTTCCGACAGATGCCGGAACCGCTCACTGTTACCTTCTACGGCTCTCGCGGGTATTGCGCGCCCGGCCAACATCATCGGAGGGTAGGCCCAGGGGTCCTTACCAGCACACATGGCCCGCGCGTGCGGTGATCCCGCGGGCACGGGCCGGTCCGGGAGAAGCGCATGCGCATGGAGCTGCAACGCATCGTCGACCGGGTCGCGGCGCGGGTGAAGCGTCCGGCACTCATCGAGGACCGGCGCCAGCGCGTCGTCGTCTACAGCGAACACACGGGGGTGATCGACGGGGTACGTCGTAGCTCGATCCTGCGCCGGCACACCACCCCGGAGATGATCGCCTGGGCCCGGGAGATCGGCATCATGGAGGCCCGGCAGCCCGTGCGTACCCCGGCCCGTCCCGACCTGGACCTGCTCCCCCGGGTCTGCGTGCCCATCCGGCACCAGGACCTGCTGCTGGGCTTCGTCTGGTTCATCGACGCGGCCGACGGGATGACCGACGACGAGATCTCGGTGGTGACCGAGGCCGTGCCGGACCTGTCGCTGGCCCTCTACCGGGAGAACCTGCTCGGCGAGCTGACCTCGCAGCGAGAGGCCGAGGCCACCCGTACGCTCCTGGTCGAGTCCCCGGAAGCCCGGCGGGAGGCCGTCCGGTCGCTGCTGACCGAGGGCGTGGTGGCCCGCGACGGTCAGGTGACCGCGCTGGTCGCCCAGCTCGCGGTGACCCGGGACGACGTGCTCGACGACGCGGCCCGGATCGCCCTGGAGCACGCGCTGGTCGCCACCCGGCAGTGGGTGGGGTCGCGCGACACGCTGCACCTGGTCCGGCACGACCACGGGGTGCTGCTGCTGTGCGGCGGGCGGGCCACCGGCCGGGTGGGGGCGGAGGAGGCCGCCGCGCACCTCGACCAGGCCCTGCGGGCGGCTACCCGGGGGCTGGCGTCGGTGAGCCGGACGGTGCTCGGCGTCGGCGACGACCGGCCCCGGCTCTACGACAGTGTGCTGTCCTACCAGGAGGCGTTCCAGGCGGCCCGGGTGGGCCTGCAACTGCCCGCCCTGGGCCCGGTCGTGCCCTGGGCCGACCTGGGCATCTACCGGCTGCTGTCCGGGGTGGACGCCCGGCACCTGGACGTCGCCCGGGTGCACCCGGGGCTGGGCCGGCTGCTCGGCGACGAGGCGCACCAGGTGCTGCTGGAGACCCTGGAGGCCTACCTCGACCTGGCCGGCAACGCCCACGCCACCGCCGAACGGCTGCGGCTGCACCGCACCACGCTGTACTACCGGCTCCAGCGGGTGGAGCTGCTCGCCGGCACCGACCTCAAGGACGGCAACGAGCGGCTCTGCCTGCACCTCGCGCTGAAGCTGGGCCGCCTCACCGGCGGATACCAGCCGGACCCGTAGCAGGGGCGGGGCGACGCCGTCGGCGCCCCGCCCCGAACTCTCTACAGGCCGGCGGCCACCGCCGCGCTCCGGCCGCCGACCACCGGCAGGGTGATCCGGCTGCGGTCGAAGTGGACGGTGATGTGCGACCGGTTCTGCTTGGCCCGGCTGCTGTAGCCGGAGTACGAGCCGAGCAGGACCACGCCGATCTGGTGACCGGCGGAGAAGACGTAGTCCTCGGGGAGCAGGTTCAGGTCGACCGCGGTCTTCTGCCCGGGCACCAGCGGCGTGGACACCGACGGCGAGTCGAGGTTGAGGCCGTCGATGATGCCCTTGGTGACCAGTTCCTGCGGGTTGGTCGCGACGGTCTTCTCCGTCTTCCGGTAACAGGCGTTCTCGGCGAAGCCGCCCCAGGTCGCCGTGGCACCCCAGCAGTCCTCCTCGGTGAGGGTACGGATGCCGTCGCCGCTGGTGCTGAACCGCGGACGGGTGCCGTAGTCGACGAGGAGCCCGGCGAAGCTGGTGTCCTCACCGTCGACGGTAGCGTTGATCTTCACGACCGGCGTGCCCGAGATGTGCAGCGGCGCCGTCAGCGGCGCGGAGAGGAACACCAGGCGGTTCTCGGTGTTGGCGGCCGGGTCCGACGGGTGCCGGATGGCGTTGGCGGCGCTCATGGTGGGGGTGTCCTGGAAGGTCGCCGACCCGTTGCCGGGGCCGGAGCGGACGGCGAGCCCGCCGGCGTTCCCGTCGGTCGGGGCCTGGAGGAACACCTGGGTCGGCCGGGCGTCCGGCAGCGGCCAGGTACGCGCGGTCTCCCAGACGTCCGGCGCCCGCTCGATGTCGACGGCCGGCTCCCGCATGATCCCGGTGTCGAGGCCCTGGAGCCACTGGTCGAACCAGCGGTGCAGCGTGTCCACCCAGGCGCCCCGCCGGAAGTCGAACGGGTCGACGTGGCCGGTGCCGGTCAGCCAGAGCTTGCGTGGCACGCCCTGCTCGCCCAGCGCGGTCCACCACTTGCTGAAGTGGTCCGGGCGGACGTTGTCGTCGTTGATGCCGTGCACCACGAAGACGCTGGCCCGCACCCGGTCGGCGTGCGGCACGTAGTCGCGCTCCGCCCAGAAGTCGTTGTAGTCGCCGGTGGTGTCGTCGCCGCCCTGACCGAGCGCGGCCCGCACCGGGGCGCAGTACGCGCGGCGAGCCGGGTTGGTGACCGTGTTGGCGAGGCTGCCCGAGTAGTTGTTCGCCCGGGTGACGAGGCCGTTGCTCCGGGAGTAGTCGTACCAGCTGGAGATGGCCGAGATCGGCACGATGGTGGTCAGCCCCGCCACCCCGTCGGCCGCGGCGGCGTTGGCCAGGGTGCCGTCGTACGACTTGCCGATCATGCCGGTCCGGCCGTTGTGCCAGTCCGCCACCACCGGCCGGCCGGCGGCGTCGACGCCCGGCCGGCGCCCGTTGAGCCAGTCGATGGCGGTCGGCGCGCTGATGTTGTCGGCCCGGCCACCGGTGACCGGGCAGCCGGTCGAGTTGTTGGTGCCGATCATGTCGAGCAGGACCACCGCGTAGCCGCGCGGGACAAAGTAGTTGTCGTAGAACAGCGGCCAGGTGTCGTTCAGCCCGTCGCCGTCGACGTCGGCCTTGCACTCGCTCTCGTTGCCCCGGCACACCGTCGAGTAGTACGGGCTGGCGTCCATCACCACCGGCACCTTGAGCCCGTTCTCGCTGGCCCGGGGCCGGATGATGTCCATGGCCACGACGTCCCGGGCCCCGTCGGCGTCGGTGTCCACGTCCGAGGTGACGAAGATCCGTTCCCGGACCGCGTCGGCGTAGCCGAACACCGGTTGGGTGACGCCGTCCTCGACCACCAGCCGGGCGCGCTCGTCCGCGCCGGGCTGGGCCAGGGCGCCGGTGGCCGGCAACCCCGTGACGGCGACCACCAGGGCCACCACCGAGGCTCGCCAGGCATGTCTTCCGCTTCGCATCCGCGTGCTCCTCCTCCCCGCGCCGGCCGGCGGCGTGCACAGGGGACATGCCGCGGCGACGGTCGCCCCGAACCTACGGATCGACGGATGTGCGGGTCTTCGGACAGCTGTGGAAGATGGCCGCCCCCGCCTCCTACGCCTGTCGCAGGTCGCCGTTCCTCATGCGGCAGGGGCACGGTCGGGGGCCGGCGCACGAGCGCCGGGCACGGGACGCATCCCGTGCCCGGCGCCGCCGGTGCGACTACAGGTCGCGCACCCGTACGTCGCGGAACTCGATCAGGTCGTTCGTGCCGTGGTTCTGCAACCCGACGAACCCGCTGAGGAACTGGCGCAGGTCGGTCGGCGGGTCACCGGCCCGGGACGACGCCTTGCCCGGCGTGTTGTCGAACTCGTTGATCACCACGCCGTTGCGGATGATCGTGTAGTGCTGGCCGACCACCCTCACCTCGTAGTCGTTCCAGGTCCCCTTCGGGGTCGCTCCGGCCTTGTCGAGCCCCTGCGGGTCGAAGTTGTAGATCGACCCGGTCTTCTGCGGTTCGCCGGTGGGCCCGTCGTAGATCTGGATCTCGTGGCCGCAGTAGATCGCCACCCACGCCTGGGACGACCGGGCCGAGCCGACCGTGCCGCAACTGCCGTCCGGCCGCTGGTCCAGCGGGATCCGCGGGTCCGGGAACCGGGCGAAGACCCCGGTATTGGCGTACGTGGTGCCGGCGGAGACGTCCCGGAACTTCAGCCGCAGCGAGAAGTCGGCGAACTCGTCCTTGGCGTACCACAGCATGCCGAGCCCGCCCGAACTGCGGATGGACCCGTCGGGCTGCAACGTGAACGACCCGCCGGGCGCCTGCCGCCAGTCGGCCAGCGACCCGGCCGTGCCGTCGAAGAGCGCCCGGTAGCCGGGCACCTTGCCGATCGGCGACTGGGCGGCGGCGCTGTTCAGCTTCGCCGCCTCCCGGTTGTCCAGGACGCCGTCGCCGCGCAGGTCGTTGACCACGTCGGCGACGTGGCTGACGAACTGGCCGTGGTTGGTCCAGCTCCGCTCGTCGTCGATCAGGTCGTTGACCGTGCAGTCACCGCCGACCTCGTGGTTGGTCACACCGGTGTCGGTGTCCAGCATCCGTACCGTCGCGCGGGTGTCCGGCGCGGCGCACCCGGCGGTGACGGTGATCGTCGCGGTGGAGACCTGACCGTCGGCGTACGTCACCTTCAGGGTGGCCTGGTAGGTGCCGTAGTCGGCGTAGGTGTGGGTGGGGTTGGCCTCGCGCGACGGCGCGCTGCCGTCACCGAAGTTCCACTCCCACGCCACGCCACCGGCGCGGGCCGCCGAGAACGCGATGGTCCTCGGCTGGCTCGGCGTGACGGCCCGCCAGGCGGCGTCGCTCGCCCGCGGCGTCGCCTCGCCGCCGGTGTAGGCGATCCGGATCAGCTTCTGGTTGCTGTGCAGGCTGAAGAAGCCGCCGGCGTAGTCCAGCAGGTACAGCGCGCCGTCCGGGCCGAACTTGGCGTCCATCCAGGACTGGAGCTGGTTGCCGCCGCTGCCGCCGCGGATGATCTGGCGCAGGTCCTCGGCGAACGCGGGCGGGGCGTGCTTGTCGACCGTGGCCGGGTCGACGGTGACCGCCACCCGGTTGTTGGCGTTGGACTGGTCACCGATGAACCACTTGTCGTCCCAGTACTCCGGCCAGGCCACCCCGCTGCCGGTGTCGACGTTCTCCCGCTGGTAGGTCGGGCCGTCCATGATGGCCTGCCCGCCGCCCTTGAGGTACGGCTGGGTGAAGGTCTCCTGCCCGACCTGGTAGGTGGGCAGCCCGCTGCCGTCGGTCCGCTTCGGGTAGACCGGGCCGCCGCCCTGCGGCGAGTACCAGATCATGTTGTCCCGGGCCGGCGGGAGGTTCACCAGGCCGGTGTTGCGCGGCGAGGTGTTCTTCAGGTTGTCGCAGTCGTACCAGCCGGTCAGCACGTTCGCGTCGGTGTTGCTGCGGTCCCGGTAGGGCTGCCGGTTGCCCATGCAGTACGGCCAGCCCTGGTTGCCGGCCGAGGTGATGATCGTGGCCGTCTCGTACTTGGCCGGGCCGAGGTTCGGGTCCGGGGCGCCGGCGTCCGGGCCCACCCAGGCCGCGGTGAGCCAGTCGTTCACCGGATCCCAGGCGATCCGGGCGATGTTGCGCACGCCCATCACGTAGATCTCCGGGCGGGTCTTGCCGCCGCCCTCCTCCGCGCCGGTGAACAGGTTCCCGGCCGGGATGGTGTAGGTGCCGTCCGCCTCCGGGTGGATGCGCAGGATCTTCCCGTTGAGGTCGTTGGTGTTGCCGGAGGTCCGCCGGGCGTCCTGGAACGAGGTGCCCTTGTAGTCCTGGGTCCAGTTGTTGCCGGAGTACCCGTTCGACCCGCCGGAGGAGTTGCTGTCACCGGAGCCGATGTAGAGGTTGCCGCTCTCGTCGAACGTCATCCCGCCACCGGCGTGGCAGCAGCTGTGGATCTGCGTGTCCCAGTGCAGCAGGTCCTTACGGGTGCCCTGGTCGATGGCCTGCTTCGCGGCGTCGTAGGTGAACCGGGAGACGGTCCGCTGGCCGATGCGCCGGTCCCGGTCGATGGACTCGTGCGGCATCCAGTAGACGTACACCCAGCCGTTCTGCGCGAACTTCGGGTCGAGGGTGATGCCGACCAGGCCCTCCTCGTTCTTCACCAGCTCGCTGCCGCTGCCCCGGTTGCCCATCACGGGGAGGGTGGTGAGCAGCTTGACCTGCTTGGTCGCCGGGTCCCAGCGGTGGATCGTGCCGCAGCCGAGGCCGACCTTCGGGTCGTCCCAGCTCACCACCGGGCCGCTCGGGCAGGCCGCCTTGCCGATGTAGAACACCCCGCCGTCGGGGGCGATGGTGAGGCCGTGCGGCTCGCCGATCTGGTCGAGCTGGCCGGGCTGGTTGGTCGTGGTGAGCCGGTCGATGCGGTAGTTCGCGGCGATGGTGGCCTGGCAGTCACCGCGGACCAGGCCGGCCGTCCACCTGATCGCCCCGGCGAGGTGGCTCTGGAACTGCTTGTCGCTGGTCCAGCTCGCCTCGGTGCGACCCATCCCGGTGTAGAAGGATCGGCCGCCCTCGTAGTCCTGGCACCAGGAGACCGGGTGGAAGGCGCCGTTGCCGCTCAGGCCGGCGTTGTAGGTCCCCTCCTCGACCTGGGCGACGGTGTGCACCCGGCCGATCGGGCTCGGGTCCCAGTTGATCCACTGGTCGGATCGGGTCCAGGTCAGCGGCAGGCCCTTGTTGGCCGGGTGCTGCCGGTCGGTGACGTCGACCGTGGCCTTCTGCACGGTGGTGTCCGGCGCCGGCCCCGCGTCGGGGCCGATCAGCCACAGCTCGGCGAGCTGGATCAGCGGTTCCCCGCTGTTCGCCGTGACGTTGAGCCGGTAGTGCTGGTAGGCCGTGGTGTTGGTGAAGCTGTACTGCTTGGTCTGGAACCGCTGCGGGAAGGTCTCGTTGGTGCGGGTGTCCAGGTCGGTCCAGGTGGTGCCGTCCTGGGAGCCCTGCAGGGTCCAGTTCTTCGGGTCCCGGCCCGGGAAGTCGTTGGCCGAGGTGAGCGCGTACCGGCTGACCGTGACCGGCGCGGCCAGCTTCGCCGCCAGCCAGCCGGTCGGCGAGAACGTCAGCCACTTGGTGCCGGTCGAGCCGTCGATCGCCTTCGCGGCGGTCTCGTTCGGCGGGTTCTCCGCGCTCGCGGTGGCCGACACCGGCTTCTCGGCGTTCGGCAGGCTGGTGGCCGGCCGGGTGCCGATGAGGCCGGTGAACCAGGACGACTCCGGCTGGGCGCGCGCCGCGTCGTGCACGCCGACGAAACCGCCGCCGTTCTTCACGTACGCCTGGAAGGCCGCCTCCTGCGTGTCGTTCAGGGTGACGCCGTTGGCGGAGAGGAACACCACGGCCCGGTAGCGGGCCAGGTTCCCGAAGCTGAACACCGCCGGGTCGGCGGAGTCGTCCACGGTGAAGCCCTGCTGCTCGCCCAGCTCGCGGATGGTGGCGGTGGCCCTGGCGACCGGGTCGTCCTGCTTGTCCACGGGGCCGTGGAACACCAGCACCTTGACCGCCGCCGCGGCCGCGGCGGCCGCCGCGGGTGTCGGGGCGAGGGTCTGGCCCGGGAGGGCGAGCACGCCGAGCGCAAGGGCGGCGCTCGATGCCAGGGCGCCGATCCGGCGGCGGGCACCGGGACGACGGGTGGTCGGCGTGGGTGGTGGGGTGGTGGATCCCGTCGGGCCGGCGTCGGGGCCGACCCAGCGGGAGAACCGGAAATGGCGTCTGTCGGCCATCTCGACTCCTCCTGGTGTGGGTTTCCGGGTTCGTCGATTCCGCCGGTGCCGTGAGGCGGGCACCGGACGATGGGCGTGCGTGTCCACCGGCGCCACCCGTGGCGGGCGGCCGGTGCGTCGGTGTCGGAGGTGGAGGTCGTCCGGTGGCTGCCGGCCCGCGGCACCGGGGGCCGGCAGCCGTGGACCCGTCAGTCGTGCTGGTGCGCGCCGCCGTCGGCGGCGGCGGCCGCCGGGGCGGTCCCGGTGGCGGCGTGCTCGTGGTCCATGCCGGGCGGCATGTTCCCGTTCTCGTCCAGGACGTGCAGCATGGTGGACATCCCGGCGTCGGAGTGGAACTGCATGTGGCAGTGCAGCATCCAGTGGCCCGGCCCGACCGAGTCGCCGGCGACCACCTGGGCGCCGAACGAGTCACCCGGGCCGAGCGTCTTGTTGTCGACGATCGGCACCTGGTCGGCGAACGGCTGGCCGTTGCTCACCACCCCGGTCCGGGTGTCCGCCCACGAGTGCCCGTGCAGGTGGAAGGTGTGCATGTCGTTGCCGATGCCCACCACCACGAACTCCACCCGCTCTCCCTTGCGGGCGACCAGGCAGGTCGGCCCGGGCTGGGGATTCACCTCGGTGCAGGTGTCGGTTGCCTCGCCCCGGCGCAGGTTGATGCTCTGCCGGTCACCGAACGCCACGGTGTAGGTCCGGTCCGGCTTCGGGTCGCCGGGACGGCGGACCACCAGGCCGCCGAAGAGACCGGAGGAGAGCCCCTGGGTGCCGTGGGGCCCGCCCACCACGTGGTCGTGGTACCACCAGTAGCCCGCGGTGCCCGGCGTCCCGGCCCTGTTGTTGCGGGGCTGGGCGTACCAGGTGTAGGTGCGGGACCCGCCCGACGGGACGTACGAGTTGCTCTGCACCGTGCCGTCGGAGTCCTGGGTGTACTTGACCCCGTGCACGTGCAGCGAGACGCCCAGCGGGTGGGTCGGGCTGGTCCGCAACGCCGCCAGGGTGGCCTCGGGCACCTGGTTGTGCAGGGTGATGGCGAGGCACTCACCCTCCGTCATCTCCATGAGCGGCCCCGGGTAGGAGGCCGTCTCCGGCGTGAGGCCGTAGCCGAGCCGGACCTGGGTGCCGTCCTTCGGCAGCTCCACCGCGTACAACTGGATGGTGCGGTCCGGCTTGGCGCAGCCGTCGGGCCGCTCGGCGAACATCCCGGTGCGGGCGGCGGCCAGGCCGCCGGCACCGACCAGGGTGAGCAGCACGACCGCCGCGACGACCAGCATCCGCCGGCCACCGGTGCGGGGGCGCTCGGTGCGGGGCTGCCGCGGCTCCGGCCCCTCCTCGACCAGCCGCCAGGCGCTCACCGGGCACCCCGCAGCGGGGTACGGCGTTCGTTCCCGTTCCTTGCCATGGTGATGTCCCTTCGCTCGTTCAGCAGCAGGTGTCCGCGGCTCCGCCCGGACAGCAGGCGGTCAGCGGGGCGATCCGCACGTTCCGGAAGCTGACGACGTCCCCGGTGCCGTGGTTCTGGAGGCCGACGTATCCGCTGGCGTGCTGGCGGCCGGCGGTCCCCGGGTCGTCCGCCCGCGGCGGGTCGAAGACCGCGCCCGGGGCGTTGACGTATTCGTTGATCAGCTCGCCGTTGCGGAACACGGAGTAGTGCTGGCCGACCACGCGGATCTCGTAGTCGTTCCAGGTGCCCTTCGGGGTGACCTCGGCGCCGGGCAGGTCGACCTGGTCGAAGCCGTACACCGAACCGCTCTTGTACCGGTCGCCGTCGGGCCGGTCGAGGATCTGGAGCTCGTGGCCGTACTTGATGGCGACCCACTCGGGCCGGGACTCGGCCGGATGGTTCCGAACGTCCGGGAAGCGGACGAAGACGCCGCTGTTGGCCCGGCCCTCCCCCGGCGCGTCGTCGCGCCACTGGAGCTTCAGCGAGAAGTCCCCGTACGCGCTGACCGGGTACCACAGCATGCCCAGCCCGGGCACCGGCCGGCTGGTGATCGAGCCGTCGGCGTTGCGGGTGAACCCACCGGCGCCGACCTGCTGCCACCGGCCGAAGGACGCGGCGGAGGAGTCGAGGATCGGCTGGTAGCCGTCCTTGCCCGCCGGCTTGCCGACGCCGGAGCGGGCGGCCGCGCTGACCAGACGGCCGTGCTCGGTGTGGCTGATGACGCCCAGATGGTGCAGGTGTTCGGCGACCGCGGTGACGTACGAGACGAACGCGCCGTGGTTCGGCCAGCTCCGCTCGTCGTCGATGACGGCGTTGATGGTGCAGTCGCCCTGGACCACCCGGTTCGGTACGCCGCTGTCGACGGTGCCGAACCAGACGGTGGGCCGGGTGTCCCGGACGCACTCGGGCTGCGGCCCGCTGGCGACCACTGTGAAGCTGACCGAGGCGGTGCCCGAGGTGTTGCCGGCCCGGTCGGTGGCCCGGTAGCTCACCGTGTGCGACCCGGCCCGGTCGACGGTGACCGGCGCGGCGTAGCGGGCGTACGGCTGGCCGTCGAGGGAGTATTCGACCCGGTCCACCCCGGAGCCGCTGTCGGCGGCGGCCAGGGTGAGCGTGGCGCTGCCCACGTAGGCTCCGGCGTCGTCGAGCTGCCCGGTGACGGCGGCCGTGACGGTGGGCGGGGTGGTGTCGGGCGCGGGCGGGTCGACCACCGTGAACGACACCTGCTGGGGCGACGACGTGTTGCCCGCCTTGTCCGTGGCCCGGTAGCTCACCGTGTGCGACCCGACCTGGTTGACGGTGACCGGCGCGGAGTAGGCCGCGTAGGGCTGCCCGTCGAGCGAGAACTCCACCCGGTCCAGCCCGGAGCCGGTGTCGGCGGCGGTCAGCGTGACCGTCGCGCCACCCACGTACGCCCCGTTCGTGTCCCGCTGGCCGGTCACCGCTGCGGTCACGGTGGGCGGGGTGGTGTCGGCCGGGGCCGGCTCGACCACGGTGAACGACACCTGCTGCGCCGAGGACGTGTTGCCCGCCCTGTCGGTGGCCCGGTAGCTCACCGTGTGCTGCCCCGGCTGGTTCACCGTCACCGGCGCGGAGTAGGCGCCGTACGCGCCCCCGTCGAGCGCGTACTCCACCTTCGCCACGCCGGACCCGGTGTCCGTGGCCGAGACGGTGACGGTGGCGCTGCCGACGTACGCCCCGTTCGTGTCCCGCTGGCCGGTCACGGCGGCGGTCACGGTGGGCGGGGTGGTGTCGGCCGGGGCCGGCTCGACCACGGTGAACGACACCTGCTGCGCCGAGGACGTGTTGCCCGCCCTGTCGGTGGCCCGGTAACTGACCGTGTGCTGCCCCGGCTGGTTCACCGCCACCGGGGTGGTGTAGCCGGCGTAGGGCTGCCCGTCGAGCGAGTACTCGACCCGGTCCACCCCGGAGCCGCTGTCGGCGGCGGTCAGCGTGACCGTCGCGCCACCCACGTACGCCCCGTCGGCGTTCTTCTCCCCGGTCACCGCGGCGGTCACGGTCGGCGGGGTGGTGTCGACCGGCGGCGGTTCGACCACGGTGAACGACACCTGCTGCGGCGACGACGTGTTGCCCGCCCTGTCGGTGGCCCGGTAACTGACCGTGTGCTGCCCCGGCTGGTTCACCGTCACCGGCGCCGCGTAGGTGCCGTACGCACCGCCGTCCAGGGCGTACTCGACCCGGTCGACCCCCGACTCCGTGTCCGTGGCGGCCAGCGTCACCGTGGCGCTGCCCAGGTACGCCCCGTTCGCGTCCCGCTGGCCGGTCACCGCGGCGGTCACCGTCGGCGCCGTGGTGTCCGTGGGCGGCGGCTCGACCACGGTGAACGACACCTGCTGCGGCGACGACGTGTTGCCCGCCCTGTCGGTGGCCCGGTAACTGACTGTGTGCTGCCCCGGCTGGTTCACCGTCACCGGCGCCGCGTAGGTGCCGTACGCACCGCCGTCCAGGGCGTACTCGACCCGGTCGACGCCGGAGCCGGTGTCGGCCGCCGTGAGCGTGACCGTCGCGCTGCCCACGTACGCCCCGTCGGCGTCCTTCTCCCCGGTCACCGCCGCGGTGACCGTCGGTGCCGTGGTGTCCGAGCCGCCGCCGTCGACGACCAGAAGGCCGGTCATGTTGCCGTGGCCCGGGATGGAGCAGAAGTAGCGGTAGGTGCCCGGGGAGAGCACCACGTCGACCGCCCAGCGCCCCCCGTTGGCGTCGGTCGGGTCGGCCAGGATGTTCACGTCGACGTCGCTGTTGTAGCGCGGGTCGCCGGTCTCGAAGGTCAGGGTGTGCTGCATGCCGGTGGTGTTGCCGGTGGCCGCGCTGTTCTCGAAGACCAGGGTGGCCGGTCCGGCGACCGCTGTGGTGGGGGCCGAGCGGTAGGCGAGGAAGTTGTCCCCCGCCGTCCAGGTGAGCACCTGGGCCTGCAACGGGGCCGCGGCGGCGGCCCGCACGACGCGTTCCGGGTCGGTCGGCCGCGCGCTGGCCGGGGCCGAGGCGAGCCCGGTGGTCAGCAGCAGCGCCAGCGTGGCGAGGGCGGCCACCGGTCTCCGGAGCCGGCTGGCGGAGCGCCGGTTCGGCGGTGGATGTGCGTTCATGGCTTCCTCTTTCACGGGTCCGGGAGCAGCGTGCGTCGGTGGGTCGATCGGCGGAGCTGTCGTGCCGGCGTGGTCCGTGCGGCCCCTCCCCTGGCCGCACGGGATCCCCGGCCGTGGCCGGAGGCCACGGTCGTTCGATGTGGATGGTGGGTGCCACCGGGCGACGACGGTCGCCGCGCACGGTGGTGTCGCGGAGCTGAAGGGGTTGGTCGGGTACGGGCATCGGTCGGCCGGTGAGGCGCGGCCGCCGTGGTGGCGTCGACCCGGGGTGGCCAGGGCTGGCCGGTCGTGGTCCGCGGACGTGTTGCGCCGCCCGGAGGGCCCACCGCCGAGGGCTACCGTGCCGGTAGTTCCGCTCGACGAAACATATTGATAGGCACCGACCCTACTGACTTCCTCTCAGCCTGTCCATAGCTTTCGTCGTTCCATTGACTACTTTTCTTCGCGCCAGACAAAAGTTGCTGGCGGATTCCTTCCAGCGCGGGACGGGGGGATCCGTGGACCGAACGGTTGATCATCCACGCGCCATTCGGCGCCGCTCGGCCGGCCGGAAGGCTCCAGGAAGATCGGCGGCTCGACTGAGGACCAATGTGCGTGATGAGCACACAGCGGCAATCGGCGCACATCGGATGCGACGTCGTCCACTGCGGAGAACATTCGCCCTGGCCAGGCGCTATTGAAGATCATGGCTTCCTGAATTTCCGGTGACGGCACGGCGACCGCCCGGAGTCGGTTGCCCGGGTCACCCATTGCTCCGGGCCCAGGCCCGTGTGATTGTGCCCCCAGCGAGTCGCCGACCCCGGCGGCTCACGACGGTCGATCTGTCGAACCGGGGCCACGCCGGCAGCCTCGGAGATCGGCCGTCACCCCGCCTCGCCACATCGCGCCGCCCGTCCCCACCGGGCTCCGTGCGGTGCGCCTAGGAACAGGAGCGACCCCCTTGAAGCTCTCACCTCGCCTCGTCGCGCTCTCCGGCGCGGCGGCGGCCGGCCTGATCGCCGCGGGCACCGCCGCGGCCGTGCAGGCCGCGCCACCCGGCCCCGCCGCCCCCGACGCCGCCCAGGCCCGCGCGATCGCCGCCGACTCGGCCCGCGCCCTGGTCGCCAACCGGCCCGCCTACCTGCACGCCAGCGCGGACGACGCGTTCGTGCAGAAGGCCGTCATCTCCTCCGAGGGCACCCAGTACGTCCCCTACGAGCGCACCTACAAGGGCCTGCCCGTGGTCGGCGGTGACTTCGTGCTGGCCACCGACACGGCCGGCAACCTGAAGTACGCCTCCGTCGCCCAGCAGCAGGCCATCGGCAGCCTCGCCACCACGCCGAAGCTGACCTCGGCCGCCGCCGCGAAGACCGCGCGCGCCCAGCTCAAGAAGGTCACCACCGTCGAGGGCACCAACCTGGTTGTCTACACCCTCGGCGCCGCTCCGGCGCTGGCGTGGGAGACCACGGTGCGGGGCACCGGCGCCGAGGGCCCGAGCCGGCTCACGGTCGACGTGGACGCCGTCACCGGCGCGGTGCTGCGTACGCAGGAGCACGTCGTGCACGGCACCGGCACCGGCGCGTGGAACGGGCCGAGCCCGCTGACCCTGAACACCACGCTCTCCGGCAGCACGTACTCCATGAAGGACCCGACCGTAACCAACCTGAGCTGCCAGGACGCCGCGACCAACACGACGTTCAGCGGCTCCGACGACGTGTGGGGCAACGGCACCGCCACCAACCGGGAGACCGGCTGCGTCGACGCGCTGTTCGCCGCGCAGACCGAGCACAAGATGCTCGCGCAGTGGCTGGGCCGCAACGGCGCCGACGGCAACGGCGGCTACTGGCCGATCCGGGTGGGCCTGAACGACCAGAACGCCTACTACGACGGCACCCAGGTCCAGATCGGCAAGAACACCTCGGGCCAGTGGATCGGCTCGCTCGACGTGGTGGCCCACGAGATCGGCCACGGCATCGACGACCACACCCCGGGTGGCATCTCCGGCTCGGGCACCCAGGAGTTCGTCGCCGACACCTTCGGCGCGGCCACCGAGTGGTTCGCCAACGAGCCGTCCAGCTACGACGCTCCCGACTTCCTGGTCGGCGAGAAGGTCAACCTGGTGGGCAGCGGCCCGATCCGCAACATGTACAACCCGTCGGCGCTGGGCGACCCGAACTGCTACTCCAGCAGCATCCCGGGCACCGAGGTGCACGCCGCCGCCGGGCCGGGCAACCACTGGTTCTACCTGCTGGCCAACGGCAGCAGCCCGACCAACGGCCAGCCCGCCAGCTCGACCTGCAACGGCAGCAGCGTGACCGGCCTGGGCATCCAGAAGGCCATCAAGATCATGTACAACGCCATGCTGCTGAAGACCTCGTCCTCGTCGTACCTGAAGTACCGGGTCTGGACGCTGCAGGCGGCGAAGAACCTCTACCCGACCAGCTGCACCGAGTTCGACGCGGTCAAGGCCGCCTGGAACGCGATCAGCGTGCCGGCGCAGACCGGTGAGGCGACCTGCACGGGCAGCACCCCGACCCCGACCACCACGACCACCCCGCCGTCGGGCAGCTGCACCGGTCAGAAGCTGGCCAACCCCGGCTTCGAGTCCGGCAACGTGAGCTGGAGCGCCAGCTCCGGCGTCATCACCAACGACACGGCCCAGGCCGCGCACGGCGGCTCGTACAAGGCGTGGCTGGACGGCTACGGCACGACGCACACCGACACCCTCACCCAGTCGGTGACGATCCCCGCCGGCTGCCGGGCGACGCTGAGCTTCTGGCTGCACATCGACAGCGCGGAGTCGACCACGACCACCGCCTACGACAAGCTGACCGTCAAGGCGGGCAGCACCACCCTGGCCACCTACTCCAACCTCAACAAGGCCACCGGCTACGTGCAGCGGTCCTTCGACATCTCGTCGCTGGCCGGCACCACCGCGACCATCTCGTTCAGCGGCGTGGAGGACAGCTCCCTGCAGACCTCCTTCGTCGTCGACGACACCGCGGTCACGCTGAGCTGACCACACCGGAGCGGCCGGCCGTCGTCCTTCCGACGGCCGGCCCCGTGGGGGGTAGCGCCCCCCGGGGGGGCGGGATAGGGAGAGCGGGGGGGTGGGGAAGAGTGTTGTTTAGCGGGGGTTGAGGAA